>NZ_DDLD01000016.1:0-26443 GCF_002339435.1 Acinetobacter sp. UBA2581
AACATGTGGGACCACCTCTATACACTGAAATCCAGTGTTGTTTATTCATATGCCAGCCCGCATGGATATAAGAATAAGTATCTCGCAGCATAGCACCATGATCAGGCGCTACTTTTAAATTAATGACAGCTTTGCCTTGAAGATAGAACTGAAGCATAAAGACTTTATCTAGCACCTTGAATACATCACAACCTTCACCGAAAGACTGAGTCACAGTGACTTCAGGTAAACTTAGCGCTATCTGTGCTGAGATTTGATGTAAGGTCATAAGTTACGAATAAATCAAAATAAAACTGTGGATAATGCTTAAATTATCCACAGTTTTTGGTCGTCTTGTGAATAAATTAAGATGAACAACTCACCATGACTTCAGGCACATCACTCGGCAATGGCCCTAGATCTTCAGGGTGTTCCAGATTTCGCTGTTTTAAATAAGGCTGACTTAATAATTTAAACAGGCGATCGACTTCGGAAAAATCATCCCGCTCAGCCAGTTCAATTGCTTTCTGTGCCATATGATTGCGCAGGATATAGTGCGGATTGACGAGCTGCATGGCTGCATCTAATTCTTCAATATCCTGATGGTCACGGATCGCTTCGTATTGAGTCAGGAATGCTTCAAACTGACGGCGATCCAAACACTCATCCTTAATTGCTTCATATTCATGATTTTGCAGGCGAATAAAGTTTTGCGTATAGTCGAGTTGCTCACTTTGCAAGATTCTGAGAAAAGCCATGGCGCAGTCAAAGCTGTCTTTGTGAAAATTCGGTAAGCCCATTTTCTGGTTTAGGCCATGCTTATAATGTTCCAGGAAGGTCGGTTCATAATGTTCCAGACATTGGGCCAGATCCTGTTTCCATTGTTCTTCATCATAGTTTTCAGGACATAATGGAATCAGGTTATTCAGCCACATCCACAAGTTCCAGTGGCCGATGCTTGGTTGCTGCTGATAAGTATAACGACCCTGATAATCCGAGTGGTTATTAATCCAGTTGGGACGGAACCGCTCCATAAACCCATAAGGACCAAAGTCTAGCGTTGAACCGGTAATATTCAGGTTGTCGGTGTTCATGACACCATGCGCAAATCCGACCAGTTGCCATTTGGCGATCATGACTGCAGTACACTGAATGACTTGAGTGGCAAATGCCAGAATAGGCTGTTCTGCTTGCAGACATTGCGGATAATGCCATTCCATACATTTTTGTGTGAATACAGGCAGCAAGTCTGGCTGATACTGATTGATCCATTCAAAATGTCCAAACCGGATATGACAGTCAGACGTCCGTAATAGCATCGCGCCCGGTTCCAGTTTTTCACGCTGTACGCCTTGAGCGGAAGAGGTAAAGCCGACAGCATTACTGGATTCTACACCTAGCGCATTTAAGGCATGTCCGGCCAGATATTCCCGAATTACCGAGCGTAACACTGCGCGACCATCTCCCATACGTGAATAAGGCGTTGCGCCTGCACCTTTTAAATGCAGGTCAATGGTTTGATGATCTTTATCCAGAATCTGGGCGATCAGTAAACCGCGTCCATCACCCAATTGACCTGCCCATTGACCAAACTGATGGCCGGCATACACCATGGCCAAAGGTTCAAATTCGGCAAAGGTTTTTTGACCATTACAGATTTCGACCCATTGTGCTTTATCTTCCTCAGACCATTGCAAATGATCAGCAAGCGCAGCATTAAAATGTCCCGCTTTAGCACCTTTTAAAGGTAGCGGAGGCTGATGATGGTAAAGGCGAGGAGGGAGAGTCTGATATCGAGAATTAAAATACATAGCAGTCAAAATATTTAGGCAATAAAAGCAATATAACAAAGATCTCTGTTTAAAACTGTTGTAAAAGGGAAGTATAAGTAAGATGAGTAGAAATAAAAAAAGCCCCTGATTTCAGGAGCTTTTTTGAGAATTCAAGTCTTATTGAGAGACAGGCGCTTTTTTCAAATTACGCACTAACAGATTCAGTGTTTCACGATGATGAGAAAGACGCTGTTCAACCAGTTGGAATTCAACTTTAAGCTTGTCATCCATCTGATGAATCTTTTCTGCCACAGCAGCTTTTTTCACCTGAATTTCCTGTTCTTTAAGTTTGGCCCAGTCATTCAATGTTTGAGTAAAGGCTTCATATTCTTGAGCAATCTTACTTTTCACATTGATAATGTCTTCATTGACATTATGGCCATATACTGCCAGATCCTGCTCGGCATATTTAAACTTCATTGCCAGTTCAGCTTTTTTAATATTAAAGCTTGGAATACGGCGCAGATTTTTAGCCAGACTCAGTTTAGAGCAAGTCCAGATTAACCATTTGGTTGGGTCATATTGCCACCATTTCACGCCATTACGGTAATCGTACTGGAAAATGTGATGGTAGTTATGATAACCCTCACCCCAAGTAGCAATCGCTAACCAGAAGTTGTCACGTGCAGTGTTTTCATCCGTATAAGGACGTGAACCCCACATATGGCAGAGTGAGTTAATGAAGAAGGTCACGTGATGGCTGAGGATTAAACGAACCAGACCACCCAATAACAATACACCCCAGACATCGCCTACAGCCCAGCCGATTGGCAACAGGATTGCAGCATGTACTGCAATTACTAGAGGCACATAGTATTTGTGCTGGAACATAACGACTTTGTCGTTTTGCAGGTCTGGTGCATTCTTATAGTTTGGCTCTGCAGCAGGATAGTCACGCAGCATCCAGCCCAGGTGTGCATACCAGAAGCCGTTATTAATTGAATATGGGTCTTTTTCCACGTCATCGACATGACGGTGATGGGTACGGTGACCTGAACCCCAGTACAGAATACTGTTCTGCACCGCAAAGGTACCCATGATCATTAAAATGATTTTTAAAGGTAAAGTCGCTTCATAAGCACGATGTGCCCAAAGACGATGATAGCCCGCTGTAATCCCCAGGCTGCTAACGCCGAGCAAAACAAACATACTGATCCAAGCGGCAAGGCTAAAATCATAGTGATACGCATATAACGGAATCGCGATAACAGCTACAATGGGTAAAACTACCAGAGCAAACACAGCGACCCAGTTAATTGGGGCTTGAGGTAGGGGAGCATTCATCTCCAACAGCACTCCTGGAACCTGGGAAGGTATAACAAAAAACAGAGGCCGCTATTGTCTATTTTAACAGCGGTTAATTCATTCATATTAGCATGCCCCCTAGGGCATCACTAGCATTATTGTACGGTTGTACTGTACTTATCGGTAACAGAATAAATAGGAGGGAAACTACCATTTTCGCGGGCTAGACAGGCTCTGATTTCCGAGTAAATCACTGAGGTTTTTGAAGCTTTTAATCAAATTTATTTTCTGAAAATGAGTCAAATGAATGTTCATTTTTTCTACTAGATTGCAGAGAAATAAATTTGTAAACAATCCCGTCATTTAAAGTTAAACAAGATTACAGTCATGGATTTTTCTTTAAATTGTTTTTCAAGGTTTAAACAAAAATGATCTATGTATAGAATCTTGCATTTTGGATTATTTAAAGATGTTGCATCATTAACTTCGGATAATCGGTAATGAGACCCTGAATACCCCAGTCGCGTAATTCTCTGGCACGATTAACATCATTTACGGTCCAGACGCTGATAGTGAGTTCGGCAGCTTGTGTGGCTTGAATAATATCTTTGCTAGCCAGTTCATTCATCCAGCCAATCTGGCAGCATCCAAGTTCTAAAGCTTGATCAATCGCCTGATATTTCACATCTGTTTCAATCAGAAGGCCGCGTTTTAAACTGGAATTTTGCTGTTGCAAAGCCTGATGAATTTTTGGATCAAAACTGGTAATCACGACTGAATGCTCATAACCCTGTAACTGCTGTTCAAGCTCAAGCGTGATTTTTTCGGCATCTGCCTGGCTCGTTACACTTTTGACTTCAACTTCAATATGATCAAAGTTATGAATCACGGTTAGGGTTTGATCCAGCATGGGAGTGGCTTCGACCTTTTTCCATTCTGACCATTTCACTGCGTGGTTATATTGACTGAGATCCTGACGGCTACATTCGTAGAGGGGTTTTTGCAAACCGGTAGTGCGTACAAAGTTATCATCATGCATGATGATCAGGGCATTATCTTTAAGCTGGCGTACGTCAAATTCGACTGCGCGAATCCCGATATCCTGAATATATTGAAAACCGCCTAGTGTATTTTCAGGCGCTTCCCCACGCGCACCGCGATGTCCGATTATGCGCATGCTGCGATAACCTGAAAAAGTGAAGATGAAAACATAATGATGAAGAGTTGTGACAGGAGTATTGCAATATTCTGCGCCTGAAACACTTTGTTGCAAATACCGTTGGCGCAGAATTTTCCGTGCAATTAAATATATTTTAGTGGATTTATTGATCAATGGTCTCATTGATATTTTTTTGCCATAACACCTCAGAACCACCTTCAGCGCGTTGCAAGGTGCGTGAAGCCACAAACAGCCAGTCAGATAGGCGATTTAATAGCTGCAGGGAAGTCGCCTGAATATTCTGGTCGCGTGAGTGAACCGACATCACGCTGCGCTCTGCACGACGGCATACAGCACGAGCTTGATGTGCATAACTGCATGCCAATGTACCTGCAGGTAAAATAAATTCTTTGAGCATTGGCAGGCTTTCATTCATGCGGTCAATGTCTTGCTCTAAGTATTCAATCGCAAGCGGTTGTACGAGGTGGTAATTGGGGATACAGACTTCACCGCCTAAATCGAATAGCCAGTGTTGGATCAGGCTGAGCGATTTGTCCCAAGTGTTTTTGTCTTGAATGCTGCTATGTGTAATTTGTGAGCGCAATACGCCAATGCAGGCATTAAGTTCATCGACATCGCCCAATGCATGAATGCGTAAGTCGTCTTTGGCGACACGTGAACCATCGCCCAGTCCTGTTGTGCCTGAGTCGCCTGTGCGGGTGTAGATTTTACTTAAACGGTGGCCCATGTTCGTTCCTTGTTTGAAAGTGAAAGTTGCGTTTATGTAGTCGTAAGAAATAAAAGTTGGCGCAATAAAAAAAGGATAATGTCGGTCATTACATTATCCATAAACTGCGCTGTTTTAAAGTTTTTGTTGTTATGCGGGTTTTAGTAGCGGAAAGTTACACCTGCAGAAGCGAGGCGACCGCCGTTGATGTAGTAGCTGCCGCTACCGTAAGCGGTTTTATAACCTGTATCACCAATATTCTGAATGTTTGCAAAAACTTTCATATTTGGATTGATGTTATAGAAACCGTGCATGTCAATTCTGAGATGCCCTGGAATCGTAATATCATCATAGGCGCTGTTGTCGTATGAGCTATTTGCCGTTAGTGTGGTAGAAAAACCAATTTTGTCATCAGCCCAGCCAGTAGTTAAAGCTGCGCTTTGGCGCGGACGACGGCTTAAACTAGCATTCGTTTTTTCGTCTTTTGCATCAACATAGTTATAGCCAAGATTGATATATAGGTTGTCATCTTGCCACTTGATGTAGGCTTCACCACCTTCAATTTTTGCTTTATCAATGTTTTCCATTAAGTTTTTGGTATTGTCATAATCGATTAAGCTATCAACTTTTGTCGAATACAACGAAAATCCAGTAGAAATATTGTAAGCCAATTTCTGATCTAAACCAATTTCATAAGAAATACTTTCTTCTGGATTTAAATCTGGGTTACCACCGTAGGCGTACATATCATTCAACGTTGGCGCTTTAAATGCAGAACCAATATTGGCGTAAATACTGGTTAATGGCAGCAGTTGGTAACGTACGGCACCTTGTGCAACAGTATGTGTGCCAAACTTTTCATTATCTTCAACACGTAGACCAAGCTGTGTATTTAACCCATTGTTTTGATATTGATGTTGTATGTAATAACCAGCAGAATCTATATCACCTTTATAAGGAGAACCATAAGAAATCACATCACCTTGAGTTTCTCTGTAAGTGCTACCTAATAAAATATTCTGGTGAGGCGTAAATTGCCATTGCCCATACAACTCAGCTTCTTGAGTTTTACTATGAATGAAATCAGTTGAACTGTTTTGATCAATATCATCTTTAAATTGTGATAAGCGAGCATTTAAAGAAAGATTAGAATTGAGATTCACACGGCCTTTTAAATTGATAATCTGATTTTTAAAATCTTGGCTGATGTTGTTGCCGTTATTATCGTATTGACTTGTTCCTTGGTTCTCACTGAAATCGACAGATGCAACATAGCCATCCTGTTCAATTCCCAGCTTTGCGCTATAGCCTTTTTGATCAAAGGATGCATTAGACGCATTTTTTGAATCTTTTACTGGTGTGCCATCAGTCTCTAAACGCTGACCGCGAACCTGAGCATAATAACCGTCTTGGGCGAAGTCTGCACCGATGATGCTTTTATAGGTATTGTTTTCACCCATTTCACCAGTGATGAAAGCACTGTTTTTAGTTGGTGTTTTTGTGATAAGTTGTACAACACCACCAATTGCATCTGTACCGTATAGAACAGATGCTGGTCCTTTAAGAACTTCGATTTGCTTGATGTCTGTTGTATCAATAAATGGAAGCGAAGCAGCGCCAGAGGTTGCTGAATTTAGTCGCACACTGTCACGCAAGACTAATGCTTGATCAGATTCGGCGCCACGTAAGAAAATAGAAGATGCTTGACCATAACCGCCGCTTTGAACAACTGTGATCGCTGGGTCAATCATTAATAAGTCAGGCAGTGATGCAATTGGCGATAGTTCCAAAATCTTTGGCTCAATAATATTAATCCGCGCAGGCACATTACCAATTTTTTCTTCAGAACGAGTTGCCGTGACCACAATCGTATCTAAAGCAGCATTCACCACACGCTGATCTTGCGATTCTGAAGCAAAAACTGAAGTTGAAAAACCCATTGCAAGTGCAATTGCGCCCACTAAAGTAGTAGGCTGAAACAGAGTAGACATGACTTTGCTCCATACATTCACCCCACGTGAATGATTGAGTTAAGGGCACAACAAGCAGGTCTCCGGACTTCAATGTGCCAAGCATCTTCTAATTTATGATTGCTTCGCTGTATATCCACCTTCCCATATTGTTCATACAGTGGTGTAAATCATAAGATTTAAATTGATATACGTTTCATGGTTACCGTTGCGGGGGCAGTGTTGGACTTTCACCAACTTCCCTAAAGCTCAAAGCTAGGACTCGTTGCATTTGTGCGAAGTATAAAGTCTGTATGCCATTTAAACAACGGAAATGCAGAATAATCCGCCTGAACTTCACTCAACCCCTTAAAATTGCATTACAATGATTCGCCCCAATATCTGATTTTGTTAGTGTGAACAGACAATTTAACAGTCACGCACAGCAAGATCAGCAAAATGAAGATTGAAAATCAGGATTAGAGTCCAAAACGATGCGTACCCGTGCCAAAATTTGCGGAATCACGCGAATTCAAGATATAAACAGTGTTGTGCATGCGGGTGCAGATGCAATTGGCTTGGTGTTTTATCCTCCAAGTCCGCGCAATGTGAGCATTGAACAAGCACAAGGCTTGCTGCAACACATTCCCGCTTATGTGCAAGTGGTCGGTTTATTTGTCAATGCAACGGCAGATGAAATTGCCACTGTATTGAAACAAGTGCCTTTAGATATTTTGCAATTTCATGGTGATGAAAGCCCTGAACAATGTCAGGCCATTGCCCAGCAAGTTGGACGTCGCTGGTACAAAGCGATTCAGGTCAAACCTGATCTGGACGTAGTCGCTGAAATTCAACGTTATCAGGCAGCAGGAGCCAGCGCAGTACTGTTAGACGCTTGGCATCCTGATTTAAAAGGTGGCACCGGACACAGCTTTGACTGGAGCACTTTTCCTCAATTAGATATTCCCTTGATCCTGGCTGGGGGCTTAAACCCGGACAATATCGAGGAGGCAATTCACACCACACAGGCTTATGCTGTTGATGTTAGTGGTGGTGTCGAATCCGCAAAAGGTATAAAAGACCAACAACTCATAGAACGCTTTATGCAAGGAGTCCATCGTGGATCAGCAAAGTACTAATCACAACAAGCCCGTGATTGACTATACCCAATTCCCGGATGAGCGTGGACATTTCGGTATCCATGGCGGGCGTTTTGTGTCAGAAACTCTGATGGCGGCTTTACAAGATCTGGAAAAGCTTTATTTCCGCATGAAAGATGATGAACAGTTTCTGGCAGAATTCGACCGTGATCTAGCCTACTACGTAGGTCGTCCTAGTCCTTTATATCATGCTGAGCGATGGTCAAAAGAGTTGGGTGGTGCGCAAATTTACTTAAAGCGTGAAGATCTGAACCATACCGGCTCGCATAAAGTAAACAACACGATTGGTCAGGCTTTACTGGCTAAACTTTCAGGCAAAAAACGCATTATTGCGGAAACAGGTGCCGGTCAGCATGGCGTAGCAACGGCAACCATCGCAGCACGTTTAGGTCTTGAATGTGTGGTGTTCATGGGTGCTGAAGACGTGAAACGTCAGGCGATGAACGTTTACCGTATGCGTTTGCTAGGTGCAACAGTTGTCCCTGTAGAAAGTGGCTCTAAAACATTAAAAGATGCCATGAACGAAGCGATGCGTGACTGGGTTACCAACGTTGACTCAACTTATTATGTGATTGGTACGGTGGCAGGTCCGCACCCATATCCACAATTGGTTCGTGACTTCCAGTCCATTATTGGCCGTGAAGCACGTCGTCAGATTCAGGAACAGGCAGGTTGCCTTCCAGATGCATTGGTTGCTTGTGTGGGGGGTGGTTCAAATGCGATGGGCTTGTTCTATCCATTCCTGAACGACCAGGATGTGAAAATGTATGGTGTTGAAGCTGCAGGTTTAGGAATCGAAACTGGCAAGCACTCTGCACCACTGAATGCGGGTCATGTCGGTGTACTGCATGGTAACCGTACGTATCTGATGTCTGATAAAGAAGGTCAGATCATTGAAACGCATTCAATTTCTGCTGGTCTGGATTATCCAGGCGTAGGTCCGGAACACAGCTTCCTGAAAGATATGGAACGCGTGAACTACGTGCCGATTAATGATCAGGAAGCGTTACAAGGTTTCCGTGATCTAACCAAGATCGAAGGGATTATTCCTGCGCTTGAAAGTTCACATGCGATGGCTTATGTCACTAAACTTGCACCAACCATGGACAAGGATCAAATCATTATTGCGACCGTTTCTGGTCGTGGTGATAAAGACTTGATGACCGTTGCCCGTATTGATGGTGTAGAAATGGTCGAGATGTAAAATCTCCCCCTAGCCCCTCTTTTTCAAAGAGGGGAGAAAACCCTTCTTTCTAAAAGGAGGGCAGGGTGGATTAAGAAAAATCGTGTTGAATTATTCAGCACGATTTTTTATTTTTATAGGTAAGAAAATTTTTAGAGAGTAATAGGAAGAAGCAATCTGGTTCAAAATAGGATAAAAATTATTCAAGTTTTGGATAAAACAGCAAAAAATCAGTTTCTCATTCAAAAAATTAAAATGGTTATTTTAAGCAGAATTGGCCGGAAGAGCTGACGAACGGTTTTAAAAAATTCTTTATCAAATCTCAATAATCGGCATAATAGCTTCAAGCAAAAATAGTTTTTGATTGAGATGGAATGTCTTAATGGATTTAATTCAGGAAAATGGACAACCACGTTACGGACGTTTCAAAGAAATTCCAAAAAGTATTGATTACAATGCGTACCAGTACAAAAATCCCTATGGTGATGTACTCAAGGGATGGCGTAAGCAACTAAAATATAAAAAATTTAAATTCTGTAGTATTCAACACGAACATTATACGATTGGCCTTGCGATTGCTGATATCGCTTGGGCTGGGCACAGTTTTTTCTACATCTATAACCATAGTACTAACGAAGTGCAGGAATGGAATGCGATCAATTTCTTCTCGCGCAATACGGTGCTAGACGAACAGCCATTATTTAATCATAGTTATTTTCACAAATCTCCCTTTCAGATTGATATCCAGCATGCCAATGGGGTGCGTTATATCCATGTGACCAAATATGGTGAAATCAAGCTTAGTGCCCGAATTTTCTGTGCAGGTACAGATCCGCTGAGTATGTGCAGTCCGACCGGAATCAATGGCTGGACCTATACCCAGAAATTGACCACTTTGGGTTGTGAAGGTTATTTCGTAAATAAGCAGGGTGAAACCATCCAGTTTAATGAGCGCACCTTCGCCTCTCTGGATGATACCTGTGGCTTTTTGCGTCCTGAAACTGCCTGGTTCTGGCTATCTTGTAATTTCTGGGATGCCAATCATAACCGTATCGGGATCAATCTCGCTTCCGGTGTTAATGAAAGCTTTGGTAATGAAAACTGTTTGTGGGTAAATGGCAAAATTTATCCTGTGGCGGATGTGTTGTTTCAGCAGGAATCTGACGAACGTTGGAACATCCAGTCATTAGATGGCTGCTTGAACCTGAATGTACACACAGGCTGGCGCCGTTATGAAAATCTGAATCTGCGTCTGGTCGGCAGCCAGTTTAGCCAGTGGCAAGCAAAAGTATCAGGGACTATCCGGCAGGATGGCCAAGATATTGTACTGGTCAATGAATATGGACTTTTAGAACAGCACTATGCCAAGTGGTAACCTATTTTATTAACTTTTAAACTCCTAAAAAAGCCTTCGATTTTGAAGGCTTTTTGATTTCTAGGTTTAATCTTCTGCAGCTTGCCAGAAGGCTTCTCCTGCCTGAATCGGATCGCCGGTTTCTGCCAGCGTTTTTACCCAAACATCATATTGAGCAATCACTGGGTGCTGGGATGGATGGAAATCCTTTTTAAACCAGTCACGATACTGTTTACCCATACGAGTCAGAGTCCCCTTTTTGCCAAAGAACCACGGTAAGCCACGGATATTCATTTGCAAGCGTTGCAGCGGGCTAAAGCCATCATGTTTGAGCATGACATTGGCACGGTAAATGGTAAAACCAAACATCAGAAAAGTCGTGATGAGCAAGGTATATTGACGCAGCCATTCTGGCGTTTTTGCCACATCTTTCATAACATCAAAAGCCACATCACGATGTTCCATTTCCTCAATCGCATGCCAGGCAAACATAGCACGGACAAAAGGATGGGCATTTCTTAAAGTATCTTTTTGCCCATAAAAAGTTTCAGCCATGAGCGCGGTCAAATGTTCCGCGGCTGCAGTGACTGCAATATTGTACTCAGGTGAACGGTTCTTCAGGTCATAGTTCATCATGTAATTCAGACGCTGAATAAACTGATCGACCGGCATGCCTTGTTCCCGCATCAGGTTATTCATCTTGTCATGGGCAATACCATGTTGTGCTTCCTGACGGATAAAATCAGCTACCCGTTTTTGCAGATCTGGATCTTTAATTTGGTCGCGGAATAGTCGCACGCTCTGAATGAAATAACGTTCACCATCAGGAAAGGTCAGACTCAGTGCATCAAACATACGGGTCAGGAATGGATCGCCACCAAACCAGTAACGCGGAATTTCACTCAGCTTAAAATCAAGATTGCTGCGTACCACAGGCTGTATGTAAGATTTTAAAGGTGCGTTCATCTGCTTTCATTCTTTTTCTGGAGATGCTGACAGTATGTTCAGAATTGCACAAATTGTTTTGACAGGTATGGCCAATTTTTATACATTTTACGCCAAAGAAAAATAAAATATATATTCGCAGCAGAGACAGGGACGCGCTCATGCAGGACATCAAAATCTCCAATGGTTATATCCAGTTATGGGCCACCTATTTGCGTAGCTTAAATATAGAGCCTTTAACCGCAGGGTTTCTTGCAGATCTACAACCTCAGCTCATTGGACTGATTGATCAGCCTTTTGATGCCCAAGTGCCCCTCGATTTTCTTAATAGCATTCTGTTAAGAACCCAAAAACAGCTAGTATGTCCGCAGTTAATTTTTGAAATTGTGCAGTGCATTCGGCCAGAGCATTTTGGTGTGCTGGGCTATATGGTTTCCAAAAGCAGCAGTATTCCTGAAATCATCGGCTACATCATGCGTTTTCAGCGACTGGTCATTGATGGGAGTGAATTTGTCCCATTGCAACTAAGACAGCATGCGCAGAGTATTGAATTGTATTGGATCTATCAGGATGAGCGTTATAACCTGCTGAATGAGCTGACCATCGCAGCCATGGTGCAATTGGGACGTTTTATTTTGCAGGATCATCCTTTGCTCTTGCGTCAGGTGCGCTTTGCCCATGCGCCAGAAATTGCCCGAATTCATTATCAAAAATTCTATGCTGCGGAAGTGCAGTTTTCACAGCAGGATTATGGCTTCGAACTGGATATACAGGGACTGAACCTGAAATCGGAACAGGCCGATCCAATGCTATTACAGTTATTGATTCGTCAGGCTGAAGAAGCGATTGCAGCTAAACGACCTGTGGAAAGTATTTTGGGTCAGGCCCAAAAAGTGGTCGCGGAGCATCTAAGAAGCAGACAGCAGGCCATTAAAATTGAACAGCTGGCCGAGCAACTGTTTGTATCGACCCGCACTTTACAACGTCAACTAAATGAGCAAGGTAGTTCTTTTAAAAAACTGTTGGAGCAGGAAAGGATCAGGCGCTGTGAAAGTTTATTGCATCAGCCTCTAAGCCTGACCGAGATTGCCCAGCAACTGGATTATTCTGACCAGTCAGCTTTGGCCCGAGCTTATAAGGCAGCAACAGGCCGGACTTTATTGCAATATAGAAAACAATTAAAACAGGATCAGGCATAAAAAAACGGCCATCATCGGCCGCTTTATCTCATGACTTAATTTAAGCTGTTTTTAATTTAGGGTACCGGAAAGCAATTGCAATCACCGCAAATATTGCCAGAATCCAGCAATAATACACGCCCCCGATTAGCTCGACTGGAGAAAGTTTGGCAATTGAACAGGCAAGTAATAATTGTGCGCCATAAGGAATCAGACCTTGTACCACACAGGAGAAAATATCCATCAGGGCGGCGGCACGTTTTGGATCAACCCCGTATTCTTTCGCCACTTCACGGGCCATATCACCAGCCAGAATAATCGCGACAGTATTATTTGCCACAAACAGGTTGGAAAATACGACCAAGAAACTGATCCCGATTTCACCGGCACGTTGACGGCCTACTTTAAATAAGCGAGTCAGCGCGTAGATGCGTTCGATCAGCCAGCGTAAACCACCTTCACGTTGCATGATCGCAGACAGGCCACCTAAAAACATGGATAACAATGCCACTTCAAACATGCCGACAAAGCCATCATAAATGGAAGTGTTCAGCTTGAGGATATTGAAATCTGGCGTAGCAAATAGACCGAATAAACCCGATAACACGACACCGATGGTTAAAACCGCCAGAACATGCAGACGGCTAAAAGCCAGTAAAAAGACCGCAATATAAGGCAAGACTAGAATCCAGTTAAAGTCCTTGTATTCTACGGGGCTGGAACTGCCAGCATTGAAGATATAGATCAAAATCGTGACGATGGAAGCCGGTACAGCAATCCAGACATTGACGCTGAATTTGTCACGTAACTGAACTTTCTGGCTGCTGGTTGCAGCGATGGTAGTATCTGAAATCATGGACAGGTTATCACCGAACATTGCTCCACCGACCACGGCTCCAATCGCATAAACCACCGGAATCCCGGTTACTTGTGCAAAGCCAAAGGCAATCGGTGCACAGGCGGCAATAGTTCCCATTGAGGTACCCATCGCCGTCGCAATAAATGCCGAAATCACAAAAAGCATCGGTAAGACAAAACTCGGAGGAATAACAGACAGGCCCATTTGTACAGTGGCATCAACACTGCCAATCGCACTGCTGACACTGGCAAAAGCACCGGCCAGCATAAACACCATGAACATCAGAATCAGGTTGGGATGGCTGGCACCTTTTAGAAATTCTTCAATACCCTGGTTGAGTTTGCCACGATACACTAATGCAGCCAAGATAATCGCGGGCAGGGCAGCAACAGGCGCTTTAATCTGATAAAACGCAAATTCAGTTCCGATCAGAGAATGATAGATCCCGCTACCTAAAAAGATGGTTAAAAATACAATAAGCGGCAACAGTGCAATGGCGCGCGCCTGCACTGTACCTTCAGAGTCAGTCTGCATAGGAGATAAAAAAATAAGAGAATGGGGCTAGTATAAAACAGGTTTTGCAATTTCAGAAAACTTTAAATGAATGCGCTAACACCTGCATTTTTATTAATTTTTCCATGATAAAAATAAGTTTATCTAAATATTCAACATTTTAGGGAATGCCAAAATTAGGCATCTTTGATCATTGAGAAAAAAATCAAAATAATCGTAAATAGATCCCTTCGGGTTGTTCTGAAATCCTCGCACAGGAAATGAAATGCCAGAGGTCGATGTTGCACACTGTTCAATGTACAAAAAATAGCGTTACAATGCGATGTCTTGTATTTCTACATAGTCAATGTCTCAAGTTTGAAACACCTTAAGGAAAGCTCAGCCCTATGTCACGTTTAGCCACACGATTTGGACAACTTAAATCTCAACAGCGTAAAGCTTTAGTTTCTTATGTTATGGCTGGTGACCCGCATCCAGAGGTAACCGTACCTTTGCTGCACCAGATGGTGGACGCTGGCGTCGACGTGATTGAATTGGGTCTTCCTTTTTCAGATCCAATGGCAGATGGTCCGGTGATTGCTCTGGCCGCTGAACGCGCGCTGGCCGGTGGCACCAATACCCTAGATGCACTGCACATGGTGAAAGAATTTCGCTTGAAAGACCGCGAAACACCAGTGGTACTCATGGGTTATCTCAATCCGGTTGAAGTCATTGGCTATGAAAAGTTTGTGGCTTATGCCTATGAATGCGGTGTCGACGGCGTGCTTCTGGTCGATCTTCCTCCTGAAGAAGCTCAAGATCTGGGTCAAGTGCTGGAAAAATATGAAATGGATCAGATTTTCCTGTTGGCTCCGACCTCAACTGATGAGCGTATTCAGCATGTAGTAAAACAGGCCAATGGCTTTATTTACTACGTGTCGCTGAAAGGCGTAACGGGTGCTGCGACATTGGATGTATCTGAAGCCGCTGCACGTATTCAGAAAATTAAGGCAGAGACAGATGTTCCTGTAGGCGTTGGTTTTGGTATTAGTGATGCTGCATCTGCGAAAGCGATGGGTGTTGCTGCCGATGCAGTTATTGTGGGAAGTGCGTTTGTAAAACAGTTTGCAACCCTCGCGCCAGAACAAGCCGTTATTGCGACGGTGAATAAAGTCAAGGAGCTTCGAGCAGCGCTCGATGAGTTATAGTATGAGTCAACAAGTGAAATCAGGCAAAATTCTGAGCCCATCGACCCCATGGACGGAGCGTATTGTTCCGGGCATTCATGTACCTGATGAGCAAACCACCCTAAAAGCGACATTCACAGAGCCAACAATTGAGTGCCCTGAATGTCATGCTTTGGTGACACGTACTGCAATGTCATTTAATGCTTATGTTTGTCCACAATGCGATGAACATCTGAAAATGAAAGCACGTGACCGTCTGAACTGGTTCTTTGATCAGGTACAGACTGAAATGGGTCAGGAATTTACTGCCAAAGATCCACTGAAATTTGTCGACAGCAAAGCTTATCCAGAGCGTATGTCGGAAGCACAAAAGAAAACAGGTGAAACTGAAGCACTGATCGTGATGCAAGGTCTGCTGAAAGGTGTACCAATGATTGCAACCGCATTTGAATTCGACTTCATGGGCGGCTCTATGGGCACTGTAGTGGGTGACCGTTTTGTGCAGGCAGCGGAGCGTGCGATTGAAACACATCAGCCTCTGATCTGTTTTGCAGCTTCTGGTGGCGCGCGTATGCAGGAAGGCATGCTGTCTTTGATGCAAATGGCACGTACTTCAGCAGCGATTCAGCGTTTGAAAGAAGCAGGTCTGCCTTATGTGGTGGTATTGACCCATCCAGTCTACGGCGGTGTAACTGCATCTTTAGCCATGCTGGGTGATGTGCATCTGGCTGAACCGAAAGCGATGATTGGTTTTGCGGGTAAACGTGTGATCGAGCAGACCGTGCGTGAAAAACTGGACGAACCGTTCCAGCGCGCTGAATATTTGCTTGATCATGGTGTAATCGATCAGATTGTTCACCGTCATGCATTACGTGATACAGTTTATCGTATTATCACGAAATTGATGAACCTGCCTTGAATACAGCACCATTAGCAACTGATTCACTTGATACATGGCTCGATTATTGGAGCCATGTTCACGTTACGGGAATTGATTTAGGTCTGGAACGTGTCATTCCTGTGGCTGAAAAGCTGGGGGTGATCAATCCGGAGGCTAAAGTCCTGACGGTTGCCGGAACCAATGGTAAAGGTTCAACGACCACGACTCTGGCTGCCATTCTTAATGCTCAGGGTTTTAAGGTCGGACTGTATCAGTCTCCTCACGTATATCGCTTCAATGAACGGGTGAAATTACGCGGGGTTGAAGTCGAAGACCAGTTGCTGATTGATGCTTTTGTTGAAGTCGATCGGGCACGTCGCGAATGCGATTTAAGCCTGTCATTCTTTGAAGCAACCACACTTGCTGCATTTGTGATTTTTAAAAATGAACTGTGTGATGTGTGGGTGCTGGAAGTCGGACTAGGCGGTCGTCTGGATGTGGTCAATGTGGTTAATCCGGATGTTGCGGTCATCACCAATATCGGACTGGATCATACTGACTGGCTTGGTGATACCATCGAAAAAATTGCCTTTGAAAAAGCTGGCATTATCCGTCCGAGTATTCCCGTGATTTTTGGCGGTCAGCAAGATATTCCACAAGCCATTCTGGATAAAACTGCTGAATGTAATGCGCCGTTGTATGCTATCAACCGTGATTATTTCTATGAAGCCTTTGAAGATGGCAAAACCTGGGCATTTGCATCATCAGGTACGACTTTAAAATTACCGTCAGGTTCACTGGCGCTGGATAATATTTCGACAGCGGTTGCAGCGATCTTGCTGAGTGATCTGGAAGTCAACCAGACAGCGATTGCGGAAGGAATTCAGGCAGCTAAATTGCCGGGACGTTTTGAAGTTCGAGAAATTCAGAATAAGACTGTAATTTTTGATGCCGGGCATAACCCGCATGGGGTAGAGTTCCTGTTAAAACAATTGCACAATTATTTAAATTACAAAAAGAAATATAAAGAAGTCATTTGTGTATTTTCCATGCTGGCAGATAAAGATATAAATTCTGTCGTCAAGTTGTTGAAAGACACTGTTCATTTGTGGAAAATTGCACCATTATCTGTGCCACGTGCGGCAGAGGTCACACTCTTGACTGATGCATTGCAAGGTGAATTGATAGAACAATTTGACAATGTAAAATTAGCTTTTAAATCAGCGCTGGATGAAACAGAGAATAATCAGCTGATTTTGGTATGTGGATCATTTCATACCTTAGAAGCGGTATGGGAGTATTTGGAAGAATGTCAATGAATAACAAACAACGCTGGATGGGTGGCGTTGTTTTACTAGGTGGTGGTGTTTTATTGGCAGCATTACTCCTGAAAGGCCAAAATGAAATTCATCAGGATCGTCAGCAAAACCCGGCACTGGCTGCAGAAGTAGAATCAAAAGATACAGTCAACAATTCATTAGGTTCTTTAACAGTCGATGTGGAAACAGAAAAACGTCTGCTGGAACAGCAGCGTCGTGACCGCGAAAAAGCAGTGGCTGAACAGGAAGCCCGTGCAGCTGAATTTTTAGCCATGCAACAGCAGGCTGAGGCAGATGCAGCACGTCGTGCGGCTGAAGAATATGCCGCTTTGAATGCTCATCGTATGGGACAGCAAAGTTCAGACAATATTCCGCCTGAACTGGCTGAAGATGAACAGACGAAGCAAAAACGTCTGGCTGAAGACAAGGCTGCTGCACAAAAAAAGTTAGAACAGCAGAAGCTTGAGCAGCAAAAAGCCCAAACTTCAGCTGATACTGCCAAGAAACAGGCAGAGCAGAAGGCTGCAGAAGAAAAACGTAAACTAGAAGATAAACGTAAAGCTGAAGAAGCACATAAAGCAGCTGAAGCAAAACGTAAGGCCGAGGAAGAGCACAAAGCGGCTGAAAAGAAAAAAGAAGCTGAGCATAAAGCTGCTGAGGAAAAACGTAAGGCAGAAGAGAAGCGCAAAGCTGAAGAGAAGCATAAAGCAGAAGAAGCCAAGAAAAAGGCTGAAGCTGAAAAAGCCCGCAAACTCCTTGAAGGTGAAAGTGATAAGCAGTGGATGGTGCAGGTGGCCCTGGCTGCCAATGAAGCCAATGCTGATGCCATTGCGGCCAAACTGCGAGCCAAAGGTTACAAGGTCACCAAGAGCCAGACATCTAAAGGTGTGCGTATTATGGTCGGTCCATCTAAAGACCGTGAAACAGCAGATGCACTGCGTAAGAAAATCGCGTCTGATGCCAGCCTGAATATGAAATCAGCTTGGGTGAATGATTGGGTGCCGCTAGATAAGCGTTAACTCTCTTACTTAACCGAAGTTTCTGTAGATGGATTCGCGAGTTGCTCGCGAATCCATTTTACATTTTCAGGGGTAAATAATTTTTCAATATTGCGCCAAATGGAATGAAAGCCATAACCGCCATGCTTCATTTCCCGTACTGCGTCTTCAATGCTCCAGTTCTGGAAAATAATCCGGTACATGGCGACACTGGCACCGGTACGGTCTGAACCGTGATAACAGTGTAAAAGTATTTTTTCATTATTTTGCCGTGCCTGTTGAATCAACTGCATTACGTTCAGTAAATCCTCGCGATTCATAGCCCAGGTATGAATGGGAATATGCTTAAGCTTGAGGTATTCATTTGACAAAATATCTGTATCTTTATCGCGTGAACGCAGGTTGATCACCACATTAATGGCATATTGTTTTAATAAGGGCGTCAGTTCATGGCTTGGCTGTTCACTTCGGTAGAGTTCATCGCTGATCTGATAAAAATTATGTTCTTCATGTAGTTCCCGTCCCCAGTGCATTGGGCGTTCCTGTTCAGGCAGCGCTGGAGTACAGCCGGATAAAACAAGTGTGGAAACCAGAAGAAGTACATAATTATTTTTCATTACAACCTGACTCATCTTTTTAAGTATTCTCTTCAACAGCATATCGGCTTTTTCAAAAAAAAAGCCTGTCCGAAGACAGGCTTGATGGAAAAGTTCGAAAACCCGGCTCGTCGGTGGGTATCAAACTAAGCATGAAATTGATGCTTGATGCATGACGACTAGCATTTTCATGGTGGAGAGTTGATTGCGGTTTTTTAATATTCAAAAAGGATATAACAGCATTTAGCTTATCCTCTTGCACCCACGGCATAGCCGTGGGACTTCTTGCGGAATATATTCCTCAGGGCGGAGCAGTGCTCCGTTTTAACTTGAACTACGCGCTTCGCTTGTCTTGCGCTAAATTAAGGCAGCGTTTCAAATACTGCGCACTTCGTTTGCCTTGCGCAAAATTAAAAAGGAGTCCTTTTAATTTTGCTCAGGCTGTGGTGTCAGACGTAGGTATGGAGTTACAGCTTTATAACCTTTCGGAAAACGTTGTTTGATTTCTTCCTCATCTTTCAGTGAAGGTACAATCACCACATCATCGCCATGTTGCCAGTTAGCCGGGGTTGCGACTTTATGGTTGTCAGTTAATTGTAGAGAGTCGACTACACGTAGTACTTCATGGAAGTTGCGGCCTGTTGATGCAGGGTAGGTAATAATCAGACGCACTTTCTTATTTGGATCAATGATTACCAGAGAGCGTACAGTTAAAGTTTCGCTGGCATTTGGGTGAATGAAATCATACAGTGTAGAGACTTTGCGGTCCTGATCTGCAATGATCGGGAAGTTAACGGTGGTATCTTGAGTTTCATTAATGTCTTTGATCCAGCCATGATGCGATTCAACATCATCTACAGAAAGGGCAATTGCTTTCACGCCGCGTTTTGTAAACTCATCTTTCAGCTTTGCGGTAAAGCCCAGTTCAGTGGTGCATACAGGCGTGTAGTCCGCTGGATGTGAAAATAAAATGCCCCAGCTATCGCCTAGAAAGTCATAAAAGTTAATTAAGCCTTCGCTAGATTGCTGTTCGAAATTCGGTGCGGTATCGCCTAAACGTAAACTCATTTTCTTGCCTCAATTGATCTTGTAATGTGTCGATGAAAATAAATATGAACCAATTTTTTTATGATTTAAAATAGTGTTTTTAGAATTTCTTATGAATAAACCGAATAAAGAAATAGGCTGTCGATTCAGAATCAGACAAATCAGTCGTCTAATTAACTATGTTGCATGGGTAAAATTTGCTACATTACTTTGCCTTAGGTCTCAGGGCTAGGACGAAGGATGAGTTTTTTTCATTGGTTTTCTGGCAAAACCCTTGTAGTTCAAATTTCTAGCACCATAATAACGACTAAGAACATATTTATTTGACAAGCAAGATTTAGAGAGTCTATTCATGTTGGCAAGTCTGATCGGAGGAATCTTCGGTACCAAAAATGAGCGCGAACTCAAACGCATGCGTAAAATCGTAGACAAGATTAATGCGCTCGAGCCGACGATATCAGCCCTAAGCGATGCAGACTTATCTGCAAAAACTGAAGAATTCAAACAACGATATAATAAAGGTGAAAGCCTAGACAAGTTACTTCCTGAAGCATTCGCAGTCTGTCGTGAAGCTGCAAAACGTGTTATGGGAATGCGTCACTACGACGTACAGTTGATTGGTGGTATTACCCTGCATGAAGGCAAGATTGCCGAGATGCGTACCGGTGAAGGTAAAACCCTGATGGGGACGCTGGCCTGTTATCTTAATTCATTGAGCGGGCAGGGTGTCCATGTCATCACGGTGAACGACTATCTGGCACAACGTGATGCCGAGTTAAACCGTCCATTGTTCGAATTCTTGGGTTTAAGCATTGGGATTATCTATTCCATGCAGAATCCGATAGAAAAATCTGAAGCCTATAAAGCAGATATCACTTACGGTACCAATAACGAATTCGGTTTCGATTATCTTCGTGACAATATGGTGTTCTCGCTGACTGAGAAAAAACAGCGTGGTCTGACCTATGCCATCATCGATGAGGTCGATTCGATCCTGATCGATGAAGCACGTACACCACTGATTATTTCTGGTCAAAGTGAAGATTCTTCCCAGCTTTATGCAGCAATCAATAACATTCCGCCGAAGTTAAAAGCACAAAAAGAAGAAAAAGTACCGGATGGCGGTCATTTCTGGATTGATGAAAAACAGCGCTCTGTTGAAATTACAGAAACCGGTTTTGAGACCATAGAAAGTGAATTGATTGCAATGGGCTTATTGGCTGAAGGAGAAAGCCTGTATTCAGCGTCTAATCTGAATTTGCTGCATCATGTGACTGCTGCGATTCGTGCGCACTATTTATATCAACGTAACGTGCATTACATCATCCATGAAGGTGAAGTGATCATTGTTGATGAAAATACCGGTCGTACCATGCCGGGCCGTCGCTGGTCTGAAGGTCTGCACCAAGCGGTTGAAGCAAAAGAAGGTCTGGAAATCCAGCCGGAAAATCAGACCCTTGCAACTACCACATTCCAGAACTATTTCCGTCTGTATAAAAAATTATCCGGTATGACCGGTACAGCAGATACTGAAGCTGCGGAAATGAAAGAAATTTACGGTCTGGATGTGGTAATTATTCCAACTCACCGTCCAATGATCCGTAATGACCAGAACGATTTGATTTACCTGAATCGTGAAGGTAAATACAATGCGATTATTCAGGAAATTCAGCGTGTTCACGAAGCTGGTGTTGCGCCAATCCTGATTGGTACTGCTACTATTGAAGCGTCGGAAATTCTTTCTGACAAGCTTAAAGAAGCTGGTATTGAACATGAAGTCCTGAATGCCAAACAGCATGAACGTGAAGCGGATATTATTGCCCAAGCGGGTGCACCGCGTGCCGTAACCATTGCCACAAACATGGCTGGTCGTGGTACCGATATTTTGCTGGGTGGTAACTGGAAAGCGCTACTGGCTAAAATTGAAAACCCAACCCCTGAAGATGAAGCACGCCTAAAAGCAGAATGGGAAGCGAATCATGAAGCAGTTCTCGCTTCTGGTGGTTTGCATATTATCGGTTCTGAGCGTCATGAATCTCGCCGTATCGATAACCAGTTGCGTGGTCGTGCGGGCCGTCAGGGTGACCCGGGTGTATCGCGTTTCTACCTGTCTCTTGAAGATGACTTGATGCGTATCTTTGCGGGTGACCGTGTGGTTGCCATGATGCGTGCGATGGGCTTAAAAGAAGATGAAGCGATTGAACACAAAATGGTGTCACGCTCAATCGAAAATGCACAACGCAAAGTAGAAGCACGTAACTTCGACATTCGTAAGAACCTGTTGAAATACGATGACGTGAATAACGAACAGCGTAAAATCATCTATAGTCAGCGTGATGAGATTCTGGCTGAAAGCTCATTGCAGGATTATATCGAAGAGATGATCCGTGAAGTGATGCAGGGCATGATCGCCAATTATATTCCGCCTGAATCGATTCACGATCAGTGGGATATTGAAGGTCTGGAACTTGCACTACGTGAAGACTTATCGATTGATCTGCCAGTCGCACAATGGTTAGAGCAGGATCGTCGTTTAGATGAAGAAGCACTGGTTGAACGAATTACTGAAGAAGTGGTAAATCGTTACCGTTCACGTCGTGAACAAATGGGCGCTGAATCTGCAGCATCACTCGAACGTCATTTCATGTTGAACTCTCTGGACCGTCACTGGAAAGAGCATCTGGCTGCGATGGATTACCTGCGTCAAGGAATTCATTTACGCGGTTATGCACAGAAAAACCCAGAGCAGGAATACAAAAAAGAAGCCTACAACCTGTTTGTAAACATGCTGGGGGTGATTAAATCTGACGTCATTACTGATCTGTCACGCATCCATGTGCCAACACCTGAAGAACTGGCTGAAATGGAAGCACAGCAGCAGGCACAGGCTGAAGCGATGCGTTTGCAGTTATCTCATCAGGAATTTGATGGATTACTGGCTGAAGAAGATGAAATCACCACTGAGCAAAGTGCGCAGGCTAATCCAGTTGCACCAGTTTTTGAAGCACCGGCAAGCCGTAATGCACCTTGTCCATGTGGTTCAGGTCTGAAATACAAACAGTGTCATGGCAAGATCTAATTTCTGCTAAGTTTCTAAACTATAAAAAGATCAGGGTCAAATGGCCCTGATCTTTTTATGTATATGGACTTTTCAGCTGGTGAATACAGTTTGCACTGTGCGGGATTAAATGGTATTTAATGACAGATTGAACACCGCAAAGTGGAAGAAACAATGACAAAAGTATTAAAAACGATGATGGTTGCTGCTTTGGCAATCCCGGCTTTAAGTTTTGCAGAAACAGCAACAACGACACCTGCTAAAGTTCAGCAGGCCATTGGTCCAACTACGGCTCAGGTTCAGACGGGTGCAGATGGTCAGGTGACCATTGCAAGTCCGCGTACTGGCATTCGCTATACCTTTAATAATTCAAACCGTCCAATCGTTTTGCAGACTGCAGCGATTGCAGCAGCCAATGCAGCCAATGCTGACCGTATTGTTGCTTCTAACCCTGCACTTTCTGTGGCAAGTCAGCAACAGGCAAAACAGGCTTTATTGAATGAATCAACCCAGTTGGCTAAAAACTAAGTTTGATCTAGTTTAATAAAACCAGTCACTATGACTGGTTTTTTATTGTGAAAAACCATAAGAAAAGTGAGTGTTCATCTGGCTTTGGCTCGATTTTTTAATGAAGATCAACTAAGCTGTATTTTTCTGAAACTTCAATATTGGACATTTAAAAATGGCAGTTGGTGACGTATCTATGCCACAGATGCATGTGGTAAAAGGGGTGAGAATTGGTTCGGCAGAAGCGTATGTGCGCTATCAGAACCGACGTGACCTGGTGATATTTGAACTGGCTGAAGGCTCCAATGTTGCAGGCGTATTTACCCAGAATGCTTTTTGTGCTGCCCCTGTACATGTTTCTAAAGCACATCTGGCGGTAGGTAATCCACGTTATTTAGTGATAAATACCGGAAATGCCAATGCGGGTACAGGTGCTACAGGTATGGCGAATGCTGAAGCCACTTGTGCCAAACTGGCTGAACTTGCAGGCGTGAAAGCTGAAGAAGTATTGCCATTTTCAACAGGGGTAATTGGTGAACAATTACCAATGGAGCATCTGCTCAGTGGCTTGCGGCCTGCATTAGACTCATTGCGTGATGATGCCTGGATCGATGCTGCAACGGGTATTATGACCACAGATACTACGCCGAAAGGTGCATCTGAACAGTTCGAGCTGGATGGTATTACTTATACCATGACCGGAATTTCCAAAGGTGCCGGTATGATTCGCCCAAATATGGCGACTATGTTGGGTTATGTGGCGACTGATGTACCAATCAGCCGTGAACTGGTTCAACAGCTTTTATCTGAGACAGTGAATCAGTCATTCAACCGCATTACCATTGATGGTGATACCTCTACCAATGACTCTTGTATTTTCATTGCTACGGGTCAGGCCGGTGGAACAGAAATTTCATCAGTTGAAGATCCACGTTATGCAGCTGTGCTTGAAGTATTAATGCGTACTATGAAGCGCCTTGCGCAATTGATCGTGCGTGATGGTGAAGGCGCAACCAAATTTATTACTGTGGCCGTAGAAGGCGGTGCCAATACTCAGGAATGCTGTGACGTGGCCTATAGCATCGCGCATTCTCCATTGGTAAAAACTGCGATCTTTGCTTCTGATCCAAATTGGGGCCGTATTCTGGCTGCGATCGGTTATGCAGGTGTGGCGAATTTAGACGTTGCAAAAATTCAGGTTTGGTTAGATGATGTACAAATCTGCAAGGATGGTGGTGCAGCAGCAGACTATACCGAAGAGGCAGGTGCACGTGTGATGGCACAAGCTGAAATGACGATTCGTGTTGATCTTGGACGTGGGGAAGCAAAAGATACAGTCTATACCTGTGACCTGTCCTATGATTATGTGAAAATCAATGCTGATTATCGTTCATAATTCAGATTGTTTCTAAAGCCTCCGTTGTGGGGCTTTTTTTATATCTTATGATTTTTAATGACTGGTCAAAAAAGCATTTCGCCAGAGATGACCGGGATGTAGAGTGAAAGGTTCATTGAATAATGAACTATGAGGGTAGAGTAAGAGTTATTATGAATGATGCGACCAAATTAATAGCCAATGAAGCCAAATCGATTGTGCAGGCGCATTTAGATCGTTTAGGAGAACCCAAAGAGCATCAGATCAGTGCACAGGCCAAACAGGAAAAATTTACACAGATTCAAGCCGAACTAGAAAAGCAGAATGCAGTGCTAGTTGCACACTATTATTGTGATCCTGAAGTACAGGAACTGGCAGAATTGACTGGTGGCTGTGTGTCCGATTCATTGGAAATGGCGCGTTTTGGACGTGACCATCCTGCGTCGACCTTAGTGGTAGCTGGGGTTAAGTTCATGGGTGAAACTTCAAAAATACTTTCACCAGAAAAAACTGTCCTGATGCCAACTCTTGAAGCGACCTGTTCACTGGATTTGGGCTGCCCGGTAGAGGAATTTACCAAATTCTGTGATGCGCATCCTGATCATACTGTAGTGGTGTATGCCAATACTTCGGCTGCAGTTAAAGCCCGCGCTGACTGGGTCGTGACTTCAAGTTGTGCAGTGGAGATTATTGAACACCTCGATAGTTTGGGCGAGAAAATTATCTGGGCACCGGATCAGCATTTGGGGCGCTATATCCAGAATAAAACTGGCGCTGACATGTTACTGTGGGATGGCGCGTGTATCGTCCACGAAGAATTCCGTTCGCGCGGAATTGCTAATATGAAAGCCTTGTATCCAGATGCGGCAGTGCTGGTCCATCCAGAATCACCGATGTCTGTGGTAGAAATTGCTGATGCAGTCGGAAGTACTTCTCAGTTAATCAAGGCAGCTCAAACCTTGCCAAATCAGCGTTTGATCGTGGCAACAGATCGCGGTATTTTCTATAAAATGCAGCAGGCTGTGCCAGATAAGATTCTGATTGAAGCTCCAACCGCTGGAGAAGGAGCAACCTGCCGTTCATGTGCACACTGCCCTTGGATGGCCATGAACGAGCTAGATGGAATCTTGCATGTTCTACAACATCGTGATCAGGAGATTCATGTTGAACCCGCATTAGCTCAGCGAGCCAAACTGCCTCTGGATCGTATGCTGGATTTTAGTGCCAGCTTGAAACGCTAGAATTTTGTATAAAAAATGTCTGAAATGCTTGATAAATAAACGCTTGAAGTGTTTTTTTGATTTTTTTTAAATATAGGTGTTGACGTCTTATGGCGTCACGCCTAGAATGCACACCGTACCAAGCGATAAGCTTGATACGAAAGCTGAGATGAATCGGAGCATAGCACAGCCTG
>NZ_DDLD01000015.1:0-4549 GCF_002339435.1 Acinetobacter sp. UBA2581
TATCAAAATTCAACCTGCTTTTTTTTAGCATACTTTTTGATACACCACCCAATTTTAATGAGTAATATTGCCAAAATATAGAGAATCTGATGCGGATATTGATTAAAAGTTCTTGAAGATCTAGAAAGCTTAAAACTGAAATGTGTTAAATATAGTAAGTGTATTTTTGTCGTATATACACAAATAGATTGTAAGAAATGAGGGTGTTGTGAGTACTGATATACTAAAACTATGGTTCAACGAATATCTTGAATCAGGTGATGGAAAAGGTTGGCGTAAAGATTATGAAAGTACTTTCAAAAAGGTACAGGAAATAAAACATAAGCTGAATAATGGTTACAAATTAAGTGCTCAAAATGATTTCGAGTTTTTAAGTGAACTTTTAAAAGATGATGCAAATGGGGTTGCATCTAAAGGACAATCAAATCTCGCAAACGAAGTATTTTATAAGATCATTCAGGATGTGGAATTTCTTAATGTTGTAGAAAAACTGATTCAACAACCTAATGAAGAGACATATAAAGCACTGCATAGTTATGGTAGTCAATTACTAGCTCAGTTAGGCAGTACTAAGCGACCTTTATTATTCAATCGAGCATGTGCTTCATGTACTTTAGATGTTTCCACAATTGTCGATCGGAATAAATTTCATCAATTCGTTGAGTATGTAACAGCTCAACAAATCATAGATTTTCCTCAAGAAATCAGAGAGAAGAATTGGTATGTACAGAATATATATCTAGTTCAGCAAGTTAGAGAGATATTAAAAGCAGAACTTGAATCAGGTCAAACAGATATATTTTGGTTAAATATGTTCTTGTGGGACATATATGCTGAGAAAGTGGCGACAAACTTTAATGCAAAAAATGCTATTGATTATCTAGTCGATAGATATCCAAATACCTATACGAGTACTAAACATATAGCAGCGTTTAAGACATCTCAAGGTCGAGAGTTGGCATTAGATCCAAAAGCAAAAACGCCTGTTATTTTCTGTGATGCAGAGCCACCAGTAGAACTTAAATTACCAATTAAAAAAGCCTATTCAGAAGATGATACGCGGAATCATCATTTGTCTACACATGCAAAATCAATGATGGTGGGCAAAAAAGCATATTCTATTATTGTGAGTACGCTTGATGATTTAGAAAAGCTTTGTGATTGGTATGAACAAAGTGGTGATCAGACCACGGCGCTTGAAAAAAAGGTACAGCAATTTTTAAAACTTTGGCCAATTGAAAATTTAAACAACTTATCTATAGAGGATTATCATCAAGCGAAAAACACAAATTGCTTTATTGCTCAGATTGACAGTTTTGACCCAACCCAAGGGGATCCTACCTTTGCTAACTATTTTGATATCTGGGAGCCTATTAGCTTAGGTAAGGATGATAAATATTATAATGAGAAGCCGTATTCATGGCATAAACGACTAGGGGATAATGCAGAGTTAGCATTTGAAACGCTCAAACAAGAAATACTCAATATTGTAGATGCCGTTCAGCGCCGTGACTTAAAAGCAATTGATGCAATTCAGTTCCCTAAACGACTGAAATGGATGATTGCATTTTTATACCAAGATTTTAATGATCCTTTGGTTATTCCTATCGTGAGTAAGGTAAATACCAAACGAATTGGTTATGAACACTTATATCCAAAATCACCACTTCCTGAGTTTTTGCCAGTTTTATTGAAAGATCGTGGTGAACAAGCATTTTTCCCATATGTGGAAAAACTTTTTGCAATGGTTAGAAAAGGCTATTTGGATAACAAACAAAAGACACAGCAAACTAAAGAATTAATGGATGAAGTCATGAATCAACAACCTTTAAACCGCATTTTATTTGGTGCAGCAGGGACAGGTAAAACCTTTCACAGTATTAACCATGCTTTATCCATTCTTGAAAACAAACCTCTCGAAGTTTTAGAAAAAGAAGATCGCACGGCGCTAAAAGTACGTTTTGATCAATACAAAGAGCAAGGTCAGATCAAATTTGTGACTTTTCATCAAAGCTTTAGTTATGAAGACTTTGTTGAAGGGATTCGGGCTGAAACAAATGATGTGGGAAAGTTAACCTATGATGTTAAGCCCGGTGTTTTTAAAGAGATTTGTGATATTGCCTTTAATCAAAATTTGCCTCATTCAAATATTGATGAGGTGATCACCAATTTTTGCAATGAAATAGCTGAACAGCCTTTGCAACTGAAAACTAAAACTGGTTTAACATATGAAATTACATATGAGGGTGGAAAAACCCTAAAATGTTTTTTGTTGGAGTCAGTAAATAAAGGTACTTATAGTTTAAGCTTAGATACAATCAAAAAATTATTAAATGGTGTCAAACTTGAAACTTATGGAATGCCTAGTTATATAAAACCAATTGTAAGTTTGCTATCTGATAAAATTAAATTTTCAGAAGAAAAACAAGATATAGAGTACAAACCCTACATATTGATCATCGATGAAATCAACCGAGGGAATATTTCCCGTATCTTTGGGGAACTAATTACCTTGATTGAAGACACAAAACGTCAAGGTGCTGAAGAAGCGTTATCGGTAACGTTGCCCTACTCAAAAGAAGAATTCTGTGTTCCAAGTAATGTCTACATTATTGGCACAATGAACTCGTCAGACCGCTCTTTAACAGGATTAGACATTGCTTTGCGCCGTCGGTTTACCTTTATTGAAATGCCCCCAAAGCCAGAGCTATTAAATGAAATTGAGGTGGAAGGGCTGAATATTGGTGAGCTGTTAAAAGTCATTAATCAACGTATTGAAGTGCTTTTAGACCGTGATCATTGTATTGGTCATGCCAACTTTATGAATTTGAAGAAACAGCCAACACTTGAGAATTTAACATTAATCTTCAAACAAAAAATAATTCCTCAACTTCAGGAGTACTTCTTTGATGATTGGTCAAAAATCAATATGGTGTTAAATGCCAATGGCATGTTGAAGCCTAAAGCTGTTGAGCGCTCGGTATTATTTCCAAATGTAGATAGTGAGCCAGAAGGGTTCTTCGAAGAACAGAAAACGTGGCAATTGGTAGATACGGCTTTTGATTCGATCACAAGCTTTAGCAAAATCATCAAGCATTAATCGGGGATTTATATGCATGATTTTACCGTGAGAGAATATGCCTTCATCAGCGTTGCTTATGAAGGTTGTCCTACCTCAAGCTTAGACCATGCTTATATTCCTGAAAAAGCATTTGAGCATCTGTGTGATCTCTCTGCTTCTTTTTCCAAGCATGGCGCAAGAGTCTTTGAACTTGCAGGACGTAGAAAGATAAAGCTAGACCAGTATGTTGGTGTAATTGAAACGCCGTGTGGTACACGTATAGAGATATTACCGAAGCATGTAGAGCTGAATGGAACAAGTGATCAAGAGCTTATTTTAGCAGAGCGTAAACTCCTACAAAAAATGTTGAGTGTATCCTTACACTTACCTTATAGAGAGGCAGGGAGTGCAAATCTAAATCGTTTTAAACAACCTCTGCATGAATGGATTATTACTCAGTTCCTCGCGTCATTTGAGCGTTTATTGCAACGTGGTTTACGATTTGACTATAACCGTGTGCAAGAAGAACAAAAGTTTCTACGTGGGCAATTACAACATATGAAATATATGCGACAGCCACCTGCAAAGAAACATATATTCCCGATTGAGCATGATGTTTATGAGGTCAATCGACCTGAGAACCGTCTAATTCGTACAGCGTTGGAAGTCGTTTGTAAAAAGACCAAAGATGCGAACAATTGGAAACTTGCCCAAGAACTCAGGTTGATGACCAGTGAAATACCACGAAGCCAAAAGATTCAGCAGGATTTTAGACAATGGCAGTCAGATCGCTTACTTGCGCTATATGCTGAGATCAAACCTTGGACGGAATTGATTTTAGGTGAGTACATGCCTGTATCTACACAAGGTGAATGGCGGGGCATGAGTCTATTATTCCCGATGGAAAAGCTCTTTGAATACTTTGTGGCTTATCATTTGCGCCGTGGATTACCTGAATATCAGGTGAAAACACAGCATTCAACCGAACATATTTGTAAGCATCAACAGAGTAAGATCTTTAAGTTGAAGCCAGATATTTTTATTGATCGCTCCCAAACGAATGCAAAAAATATTGTGTTGGATACTAAGTGGAAACTGATAAATCAAAATGACCGTGGCGGACGTTATGGCTTAAAGGACAGTGATATTCAGCAGATGTTTGCTTACAGTCACTATTACCTGAAACATGAGAGTGAAGTGATTTTGGTATATCCGTATCGAGCAAGAAAGTTTGATCAGCCATTAGATCATTTTAGTTTTAGAGATACAAATGGTGCAAAGCTTAGGGTAGTGCCTTTTAATTTGGATGAGCCAGAAAATTTTAAAATTTTGTAGTTACTTTGCTTGGGATTAGGTGCAATATTTTGTGCTGAACTCAACATATATACCCATTAAGTATAATTTTGATTAGGGTCTGTTGACATTTACTGTTCATAATTAACCCTATAAAGGTAGCCATAAAAATATACAGGCTAAAGCAACAGAACT
>NZ_DDLD01000046.1:0-36318 GCF_002339435.1 Acinetobacter sp. UBA2581
AGAAGCTGGACTTCGATAAACCTAACAACTCAGCAATCTGCTTCGTTCGTTTCCGTCTATCTCGTCGGTATGAGCTCATTATAGGGCAATTTCTTACACAAGCAAGTGCTTTTAACGCACACCAATCATGACTGTTTCATTTTTATGCACCAAATTGGTTCATTTTTCTACTAATTGTTACATAAGTTCATAATATTCCAAATAAAATACTAACAAAACATTTATGTTTTATTTTTCACTTACTTTTTCACGATTGGTGTTTTAATGGTCACACTGTTGATTTTTACAGCTGTTTTCGGAACGTCCTGATGCATACCATAGTTCTGAGTAGGCACTTGAGCGATCTTATCGACTACTTCCATACCTTTAGTAACCCGGCCAAACACTGCATATCCGGCATTTCTTGGTGAACGGTCCAGAAAACTGTTATCTACCAGGTTAATAAAGAACTGCGCTTTAGCCGAATTAGGATCATTAGTACGTGCCATAGCCAAAGTGCCACGTTTGTTTTGCAAACCATTATCTGATTCATTCTTGATTGAAGCTTTATTATTGGCTTTTTCCTGCATGTTGAGATCAAAGCCTCCGCCCTGAATCATGAAGCCTGGAATGACCCGATGGAAGATGGTTCCTGTATAGAAGTTGCTTTTGACATATTCTTCAAAGTTTTTCACCGTAATCGGTGCTTTGTCATTAAAGAGTTCAATTTCGATATTACCGGATGAGGTCTTCATCTCGATCAGGGTGTTGGCAGCAAAACTTGGGAAGCTAAATGCGATCAACGCGATAGCAGATAATGATTTTTTTAACATTTTTTAACTCATCTACTGATAAAGAAAGGTTGGGATTCACAACATATTAATCTTTCATGACTAATAATGCAGTGACCTGCCGACTAAAGACAAGAGAATAATAATGAGCCATGCATTACTACAGGAGAAAAGCGTCCATCAATTTCAGCCTTGGCATTTGCAGGGGAAGGGTTTTATTCTGAATTACTGGATTACCCCTCATTTTATTCGTGAATTTCAGAGTTTTCGGATTGCGCCATCTCCACTCGGCCGTGTCGTTCAGGTTCTATTGGTGCGCTATCATCATTCTCCTGTGGATCCTTATGATGAATTGCTGATTATGGATCATCCTTTAATTAGCAGACGGCGTCTTTCGACTATTCCGAAAATTTATGTCTCTACCCATGAATCTATTGTGCATGGTCAGCACTTGTGGGGCATTCCTAAAGAATATGCATAGTTTGATTGGCAAGAACAAGGACAGGAAACGATTTGTCACATAACTCATCGTGCAAAGCATGACGCTTGGTCTTAAAAAACCTAAATCTCCTCGTTCTTTCTATTTAAATAGTCATCATCTTCCAAGCTCCATGCTAAAAATCCGGCAAACCTGGAAATCCCAGCATTATCAGTTTAGCCCTCAATTTCGGGGTTATTTATCCAAGCTTATTCAGACAGAGTGGCAAGATACTCAGGATATATTCCCGGATTTTTCTAAAGCTAAATATTTACAAAGCTTTTATGTGCCTAAATTTAATTTAGTCTTTCCAGAAGCCAAGATCCATAAAAAATAAAAAAGGTGTTTCACGTGAAACACCTTAATTACATCTATTTTTGAATCAGATCTTTTTGTCCAGGAATTTACGGAAATTCTTGCTGAGTTCAATGACCTGCTTTTTAGAACGTTTATGAATTGGGGTCAGATTGATAAAACCGTGTGCCTGATCCGTATATTCCTGATAATACACTCGCACCCCATTCTCACGTAACTTCAGAGCATAGATTGAACCTTCATCATGCAGCACATCATGACGGGCGGTAATCACATAGGCAGGTGACAGATTCTTTAGTTCACCATAGGTCGGTGAAATCAGCGGATCATCCAGTTCGACTTGATGTGTTTCAGCATATAACTTGGTTACCAGATCAATATCCTGAGCTGAAAGTACCAGGCCCTGATTATAGGCATAAAAAGAAGGATGGCGGCTTTTAAAATCGACAGCCGGGTAAAGCAATAACTGTGCGCGAGGTGCATAGATTTTATTGGCACTCCGCTGCGCAACCACTGCCGCCAGATTTCCACCTGCACTATCCCCTGCCACTACAATCTGGTTTTTATAGATTTTCAGCTGCTTGATGTTTTGATGTACCCAAGCCAGAGCATCTTCACAGACCTGTACCATCTGCAAAGGACTGTATTCTGGCGTTAGCGGATAAGCCACGCTGAGCACTTGCACCTTGGCATGCACCGCCAATAAACGGCAGAACTCATCATGTGTATCCAGACCACCCACTATAAATGCACCGCCATGATAGAAAATGACCATCGGCAATTTTTTCTGTGGTGCCGGATGATAATGTCGGGCAAAGATAGTGCCATTTTGCAATGGCAGACGCAGATCCTCGACTGCCTTGACCGGTGTCGGTTTTGCCTGAATAGCTTTCATGCGTTCATCAAACAGTTGACGTGATTGCACCGCATCTTCACTAATAAAACTGTGCTGTCCCTGTTTGATCTGAGTCGCCATCAAGCATTTTATATAAGGATCCAAATCAGGATAGTCATAAGGATAATCCAATGCTTTTACCAGACGTTCTTGTGCAAAGCTCGGCAGGCAATCCAGCAAACGTGCTGCAGTGCCCTGCCCCTTATCCATTACAAATTTTGTGACCGGATTATTCGCACCCATGAGTTTTCATCCTTTTCCCATAATTCTTCATTTTTTCTACATGATTAGGGTTTTAGTGACCATATTCTTATATAAGACTTAATATCAATGTACATAGATCATCTGCCAAATACGCTAACCTGAATTTAATCAGATGTCATTGAGAGTTTAAGTGAGATTTTTACAGCACTTTTGCGACTTTAATGTAGAAGTCTGTATAAAAGGAGATAGCTTATGGCGATAAAAATAATAACGGTATCTTTAGCCACTGCATTTTTAGCCGTAGGCTGTGTGGCTTTTCCTGATGATGGTTATTATGACGGACGTTATGACCGTCACGATCGAGGTTATGATTATCGTTATGATCAAGACCGTCGCTATGACCGGCAACGCTGGGAATACGAACAGCAGCGTAAAAGACTGGAACTGGAACGTCGCAAAAATATTCAGCAGCGTAACTGGGAACAGGAACGGCGTCGGCAAATAGAACTGGACCGGCGTAAAACTCAACTGGAACGACAACGTCTGGAACAGCAACGCAAAAATCTGAGTAATCAGCGTCAGAAACAGGCGCAGGCCGAACGTAAATGTCGCCAGCAGCTGGAACAACGTAAGAAAGTGGGAGAACAGCAGCGTAAACGGGTTCAGCAAAACCACTCTAATAATCCACGCTGGAATGATCAGCGACGTAAACAAGAACAGCAGCGACCACATAATCGTCGTGATTAGGCAGAATATTAAATAAAAAGAGAGGCCCTGATTTAAATCAGGGCTTTTTTATGGACTGAGTTTTATAGTTTTGATCTCATTCCAGTCATTTTCTTTTAATAGAAGAAATGTTTTCACTCAGCATAGTCTTGATGAAGATGATCCCATTTTATAAGTCGAAAATCGTAGCAAATTTCAGGCAAAAAAAAGGCTTATCTAGAGAAAAGATAAGCCACGAAAACACATTTCTAAAAAAGAGAAGAAACTACAGCGATAGAATCTGAAATGAATAATATAGCGTTGCTCATTTTTTTTGTAATACTTTATTGCTTAGTTATTAATCGCTTTTATGTCTAAAAAATAATCTGGACAAAAAGAAGCCGGACCATATGTGAGGGATCCGACTGGAAAAACAGTTTAAAAAATAAGGCAACAGCAACCTGGTTCAGCTCTCTCCTCCGAACAAGGTCGCTGTTAATGAAGCCATGATGTACCGGTCTTAAAAATATTTAAAACAGATAAAAATTATTATTCCTATCTAAAAATACGATCCTGCTTTTATTAAAGTCATTAAATCCAAATAAATCTTAAAATTAATCTGTATTTGTGCTTGAATTTTTTGCCCCTGCCCCGATTTCTTTAAATAATTAAAAATTTCAATCATGGCAGTTCAGTATTAACGCAGTTAACTCTGACGCCCAAGGACTGTACATGTTTAAGAACCCATTTAAACGGAGTAAATCAATGGCGACTGAGCAAAACGATCAAGCTCAAGAACTTGAGCAAGAGCAAACGGAACAACAAACAGCTCAAGCTGAACCTGAACAAGCTGAAGTTACCGTTGAGTCTTTACAGGAACAAATCGCACAGCTTGAAGGCGATTTAAAACTGGAAAAAGCACGTACTGCAAATGCCGTATATGAGGCACAAAAAAGTGTAGAACGCATTCAGCGCGAATCAGAAAAGCATAAAGATACTGTTTTGGAAAAGTTCTCTAAAGAGCTGTTAGAAACTGTAGATAACCTGGAACGTGCAATTCTCGCTGCGGGTGAAGAACAAGGCCCGTTACGGGAAGGCGTAGAACTAACCTTAAAAGGTTTACTGACAACATTAGAAAAATTTGGTGTGGTCGTAGTTGATACCGAGAATGGTTTTAATGCCGAGTTACATCAGGCAGTCGGTATTGCACCAGATGCCAAAGCCAATGAGATCGGTACAGTCTTGCAAAAAGGTTATGCCCTGAACGGCCGTTTATTACGTCCTGCAATGGTTATGGTTGGCGCTTAAGCTAAATAAGTTCGGGAGTTTGTGAAATTTTTTCTAAAAACTTACTTGAAAAAAATTGAACGGCTCTCATATCGGATAATAAGTGTAAATCACAAAAAAATTTTTGAGGAAACATCCAAATGGCTAAAATCATTGGTATTGACTTAGGTACTACAAACTCATGTGTTGCAGTACTTGAAGGCGACAAAGTTAAAGTTATCGAAAACGCTGAAGGCGCACGTACAACTCCATCTATTATTGCGTACAAAGATGGTGAAATTCTGGTCGGTCAATCAGCTAAACGCCAAGCGGTAACGAACCCTAAAAACACATTATTCGCGATCAAACGTCTGATCGGTCGTCGTTATGAAGACCAGGCAGTACAAAAAGATATCGGTCTGGTGCCATACAAAATCATCAAAGCAGACAATGGCGATGCTTGGGTTGAAGTAAACGATAAGAAACTTGCACCACAACAGATCTCTGCAGAAGTTCTGAAAAAAATGAAGAAAACTGCAGAAGACTATCTGGGTGAAACAGTGACTGAAGCGGTGATTACTGTTCCTGCTTACTTCAACGATGCACAACGTCAAGCAACTAAGGATGCAGGTAAAATCGCAGGCCTAGAAGTTAAACGTATCATCAACGAACCAACTGCTGCTGCTCTTGCGTTCGGTATGGACAAGAAAGAAGGTGACCGTAAAGTTGCTGTATACGACTTGGGTGGTGGTACTTTCGACGTATCCATCATCGAAATCGCTGACCTTGATGGCGACCAGCAAATTGAAGTGTTATCTACCAACGGTGATACATTCCTTGGTGGTGAAGACTTCGATAATGCATTGATTGACTACCTGGTTGAAGAGTTCAAGAAAGAACAAAACGTGAACTTGAAAAACGATCCACTTGCGTTACAACGTCTGAAAGAAGCAGCTGAAAAAGCAAAAATCGAGCTTTCTTCTTCTAACGCAACTGAAATCAACCTTCCATACATCACTGCAGATGCGACTGGTCCTAAACACTTAGTGATCAACGTGACTCGTGCAAAACTTGAAGGTTTGGTTGCTGATCTTGTAGCTCGTACCATCGAGCCTTGTAAGATTGCGCTGAAAGATGCAGGTCTTTCAACTTCTGACATCTCTGACGTGATTCTGGTTGGTGGTCAGTCTCGTATGCCACTTGTACAACAAAAAGTACAAGAATTCTTCGGTCGTGAGCCACGTAAAGACGTGAACCCGGACGAAGCAGTCGCAATGGGTGCAGCGATCCAAGGTGCAGTATTGTCTGGTGACAAAACTGACGTACTTCTTCTTGACGTAACTCCACTAACTCTTGGTATTGAAACCATGGGTGGCGTATTGACTCCAATCATTGAGAAAAACACGACGATTCCTGCGAAGAAATCTCAAGTGTTCTCAACTGCTGCGGACAACCAGCCTGCTGTAGACATTTCAGTTTACCAAGGTGAACGTAAAATGGCTCAACAAAACAAATTGTTGGGTAACTTCCAGTTAGGCGACATCCCACCTGCTCCACGTGGTGTGCCACAAATTGAAGTATCATTCGATATCAACGCGGATGGTATCTTGAAAGTATCTGCGAAAGATAAGAGCACTGGTAAAGAGCAATCTATCCAGATCAAAGCAAACTCAGGTTTGTCTGATGCTGAAATCGAAGCAATGATCAAAGATGCTGAAGCGAATGCTGAAGAAGACCGTAAGTTTGAAGAGCTTGCAAAAGCACGTAACGAAGCGGATGCGCTAGTTTCTTCTGCTCAAAAAGCAGTAAAAGATCTTGGTGAACAAGTGACTGCTGACGAAAAAACTGCAATCGAAACTGCGGTTTCTGAGTTAGAAGCGTCTACGAAAGAAAATGATGTTGAAGCAATCAAAGCGAAAACTGAAGCATTGCAAAACATTATTATGCCGATCACTCAGCGTGCTTATGAATCAGCTCAAGGCCAAGGCGGTGCACAAGGTTTCGATCCTAATGCATTCCAAGGCGGCGAAGACCAAGCTCAAAAAGCAGATGACGGCGTAGTTGATGCTGAATTCACTGAAGTAAAAGATGACAAAAAATAATTTGTCACTTTGAGAAAAAGACCGCATTTTATGCGGTCTTTTTTTGCTCAACGCATAGGCAATAGAATCTTTTTTAATTAAACTATAATGAAATAAATAACTTAAAAATAAAAACGTATGCAGAATTTTATTAAGCTTTTTCTTCTGGCTTCCGGGCTTGCGATCATGCTGCTCTACCCGATGGGTAATCTGCTTCTGATCTTACCGCCGAATGTGGTACTAGCGCCTTTTAATTACCTGCAAACCTTCGGAATTGAAGCTTCTTTTTCCTTAGGCTTTCTGATTGCCATCATTGTGTTGCTGATCCTGGCTGTACCTCAGCGCTATCCTTCCGGAAAAGGTTTTATCATTTTAGGTATTGGACTTCTGAGCTATATTATTTTCCAGATCTTTAAATCTGAAATCACGCTGTATGCCTTTAATCACCAAACCAGACATTCCTATAACCTGAAATATTTAATTGAATTTATGATCTTCTTATTGAATGGTATAGGCCTTGGTTTTATTTATCATTCCAATATGCCAAGACAGGTTGAGCAGTGGAAAGGTAAAAAATCATAATCTAACCTGAGCAGAACCGTGCATAAGCACGGTTTTTATCGCTCTGACGCTAGGATTTTGCTGTTTTTTTAGCTACATTGAGCCAAACAATATTTTAAAAAACACTATGCGTCTTTTAAGCTTTCTGGGGATTGTCGTTTTCATTGTGTCATTATTTTTGCATCTACAAACCAAGACCCATCCACAATTAAAATTTAACTCACTGACTGACCGTTTGACCCATCCTTTTGATACGCGCCTACGTTTCCGGATTGACCAGGTCGATCCGGGTTTTGGCCTGACCCGTGATGAGGTCATTCAATTAAGTCAGGAAGCGATTCAGATCTGGCATGAAGGAACCAATCGCGATGATCTGATGGTCTATGATGAGAATGCTCAGCTGGCCATTCAACTGATCTATGATCAACGCCAACAGGACTATGAAGCCTTTAAAAAGGTCGAAAAAAAGTTACTTGCCGATGAAGCCAGATATCAGCGTGAAGTCAGCAATCTGCAAGTTTCGCAGAAAAATCTGGAAGATCAGCAGCAACGACTGATCCAGCAAAAAAGTCAGCTGGAATTTGAATTTCAAACCCTATTGCAACGCCGTCAACAGGCCAGCTCATCTGCCGAGCGTGAACAGCTTCAGTATGAGATGGAAATGCTCAAGCCTAAACTGGAAAATTTTAAACGCGAATATGCCTATCTTCAGGAGCAGCTATCCTCGTTTAACCAGCAGGTTTCTGTTCATCAAAACAGTGTGCAAAGTCATCAGCGAAATATTCAGCAGGCCCAGCAGCGCTTTCCCCCACGCCAGTTTCATAAGGGTATTTTTATGGGAGATAAGATCCAGATTTACCAGTTTGATGCCAAAGATGATTTACGTTTAACTTTGGCACATGAGCTGGGCCATGCCTTGGGTCTCTATCATCATAATGATCCGGAAGCCTTGATGTATCCAGTATTGGGTGAACAGAATCTGCAAGATTTCAAACTGCGTCCAGCAGACAAGACCCTGTTGTATACCCGATAAAATTCAGGTTTTAATTCCCTAAATTATTTATGTGTTTAGGCTAGTAAAAATACAACCCGGTTTCATTTCATGTTATTGTGAAGAACAGTAGGACGTCTTAGGCCAACTTTCTTGGAGATTCATGTGAGTTACTACCATATTTTAATTGAAGTAAATGACCACATTAGTACGATTGATGAAACCCGTGATATCGAGATCTTTGATATTGAGGATATTCAACCTTATCTTCATTCAATTTTGCTGCCTTATTTCAATGAACAGCTGATCGAGCTAGATGATGAAAATCTTGAATTTAAGGATATTTTGCATCTGCAAGTGAAACAAACCTTATTGCCGATCAATGACTTGATTGAAGAGGAACAGCGTCTATTGCCGAGCGATACGGACATTACCATTACAGCCTACGAGATATTTAATAACCGCGAACTGAGTCAGGATGTCACTACAGTGATTTTTGACCTGCTTGAAGCAGTCAAATTAGAAAGCTAAGCTTTCTTCAGACATAAAAAAAGTCCTCATACGAGGACTTTTTTATTCAACTTGATATGTATTAGATCGAGAATGAAGATCCACAACCACAGGTCGTGGTAGCATTCGGGTTTTGTACCACAAAACGTGAACCTTCTAGACCTTCAACATAGTCAACCACTGAACCAACCAGATATTGATAGCTCAGAGAATCGACCAGCATTTTGACATCACCATTGACGAATTCTGCATCATCTTCATTTTGGCTTTCCGCAAAGTTAAAGCCATAAGAGAAACCTGAACAGCCGCCACCGGTGACATACACACGGAGCATTAAGTCTTGGTTACCTTCACTGTCACGCAACTGGCGTACTTTATTTGCGGCATTGTCGGTGAGCACAAGCGCTTGAGCATTCATGGCGGATTCCTCTGTTGAATGGAATGTCTTTAAAAAGAAAAGACCATATTTCAAGTATAACACACTCAATATATGGTCAGTCTGTACAGATTAAAAGTCAAATCAGAGTAATTTTATCAGGATTGTTTATAGTTCTCATCCTGTAATGCACATTCGAAGTTTTTCGGATTCTGCTTGCAGCGGAATTGCCAGAGCAACTTCATCATGCGTTTGTCATAAATACCCCGTTTGGTCAGATCAATCCGCGAATCACGCATCAGCTTTTGGTAACCCGGTTTATCTGCCTCAGGAATATCCATCCAGTATTTAGAGGGAATATCTGCCTTCATTTTACCTAAAATTCCAAAAGCACGTGGTAACTGGCTTTTCACCCATTCACGTGATTTTTGTCCATATCCGACCGGGAATTTATCCGGACGAATAATGATATTACCAGTGACCTGCAACACCGGATAATTCACAATGGCGCCCTTACTGCCCAAACCTTTATGCAGCTCGAGTGGTTTAAATACAGCAGCTGGCGCGCCAATAATATCGACCTGACCATTGTTAAATTTAGAGCCAAAGTTGGTCACATCGGCGCTGACTGCCTGTGCACCCACTTGCTGAACCATTATTTTTTGTGCTTCATCATAGTCAAGTACAGCAAATTTTTTACCTGCTGCTTTCGCAACCGTATTAATGCTCCGGTCATTGACCATCAGGAAGGCATCACCTACCGGAATCACCCCTGCGACTTCATACTTGCCTTGAACCATGAGCTTGGCAAAGGTCGGACTCGCCAGGCCTTGCATCACTTTAACTGCAAGGTTCAAATCTGGAATCGCGCCAATCGCATCGAGTGAACCGGTAAAGCGGTTGAACTGACGGCCGCGCATACCGGTAACACTGATCCCATCACATTTACCAGCTTTAAAATCTTCTGCGACGACAGCTTCATTGGTATTTACCCTAAGCTCGATATCAGCACCCCAGTTTTTTGCGGCCAGTTGATAGTCTTTCATTACAGCATAGACGTCGCCATTTTTGCCGACCAGATCGAATACACATACTACCTGTTTAGCCTGAGCCAGGCCTGAAACTGCAGCGAGTGCTGCACCTACAGCCAGGGCTTTCCATCCTTTCTGCATCATTTTGCTTTCCTTGATTGCCTTGTTTTTGTTATCTGCTTTAAGTACTACATGTTATTGTTTTTTATACCAAACATGAAAGCATTATTTTTAATCAGCTTAACTGCTTTGCTATGATCTGCAATGGCAGATCTGACTTTGTTTAATATAAAAAAAGCTTAGATAAATCTAAGCTTTTTTCCTTAAAAATCAAATTATTCGCCAGAAAGTGAACATTCAAAGTTGGCTTTATCGACAGAGCAACGCGCACGTTTCAGTACCGACATCATGCTGGCATCATAGATTCCACGCTTGGTCATATCCATACGCCCTTCACGTAATAACTTCTGGTACTTGGTTTTATCTTCTGCACTCAGATTCAGCTTATATTTCGCTGGAATACCGGCTTCCAGACGGTTGATCATCGCCATGCTCTTAGGCAGGTTTTTAATGAACCAGTCACGAGACTTCTGGCCGAAACCAGCCGGGAATTTTTCCGGACGAATCACAAAGTCAGAAGTGACATGCAGTACCGGGAAATTAAACATCGCACCGCTATTGCCCAAACCTTTATAGATTTCGAGTGGCTTGTACGCATACGCCGGTGCGCCTACCATATCGACCTGACCATTATTAAACTTAGCTACGAAGTTAGATACATCAGATACTACGGCCTGAGCACCTACACGTTGAACCATGATTTTTTGCGCATCATCATAGCCCAGTACGGCGAACTTCTTGCCTGCCGCTTTTTCAATGGAGTTGATATTTTTGTCACGCACAAAGATAAAAGCTGAACCTAGTGGCGCAATCCCAGCTACCTCATATTTTTTACCACCCATGGTCGTGACCATTTTAGCTGCATTACGCTTATCCAAAGCGAAGCTAATCGCACGCTGTGCAATTGCATTACTTGGAGCACCACCTAAGGCATCAATTGAACCGGCAAACTTGTTGTATTGACGGGCACGCATGGCGGTCATGAATACACCATCACATTTGCCAGCCTTAAAGTCATTGTCAGCGACGGCTTCATCCTGACGGGCGATCAGATTGATATCTGCGCCCCAGCCTTTTGCTGCCAGCGCCCATTCCTGAGCCATCTGGAAAGACTCGCCAGATTTACCAAGTAGGTCAAACACACAGATATCGACCTTTTCTGCATGTGCCACACCTGCAAAACCAAATGCAGAAAATGCAGCCAATGATAAGAGTGTTTTTTTCATTTTATTAGTTATCCTTTGAAATCTTGTTGTTAGCTGAGTGTCCGTACACGCGTCAAATATTAAGCAAATTTATTTCAAAAAAATAGAGCATTTACTCCAGATAAAAGCCGTTTTTTGGCCTATAAAGATAAATCAGCTTTTCTTAATTTCCTTTATCTGATTTTTTTATAAATATATCAGTCTCTTAATATTTAAACTTGGCTACTTTGAATTACATTTCATTCGCTGTAGTTACAAAGATATACATGATTTTAAAACTATTCACCACTGATTGAGCATTCGAAATTAGTTCTTTCCACAGTACAACGTGCCCGTTTTAATACTGTCATCATGCCAGCGTCATAGATACCCTGCTTGGTTAAATCCATGCGTCCTTCACGCAGAATTTTCTGATAACTGACCTGTTCTTCACGACTCAGGTTCAGAACATATTTACGCGGGATTTCTGCTTCCATCCGTTTTACCATCGCGAAGCTGCGGGGTAACTGCTTAACAAACCATTGTCGGGAATTGGCTGCAAACTGTTCCGGAAATTTATCTGGTCGAATAATCAGATCTGCCGTGACATTGACCACCGGAAAGTTGATCATGGCTCCTTTCTGCCCCAGTCCTTTAGTCACTTCAAGAGGTTTAAAGGCATAAGCGGGCGCTGCCACAATATCCACTTCACCCTGATTAAATTTACGTATGAAATTGGAAATTTCCGAATTCACCGGTACGGCTTCTACCCGGTTCACCATAATCGTTTGGGCATAATCATAATGTAGAACCGCAAACTTCTTGCCTTTAATATGTTCCAACTTATCCATATTACGATCACGGACAAAGATATAAGCAGGACCAATCTGGCCAATACCGGCTACTTCAAATTTTTCCTTGCCGATCTGAGTGTCATGCGCTTGGTATTACGCTTATCCAGCACATAACTCACCGCTTTCATGGCAGTGTCATTATTAGGAACGCCGCCAATCGCATCAATGGAGCCGGCAAATTTGTTATAAGCTCGCGCACGCATGGACGTCATATAGAAGCCATTGCATTTTTCGGCTTTGGCATCCTGATCGACTTTAGCTTCATCCTGATAAGCAATCAATTGAACCGTAGCCCCCCACTGCTTGCTGGCCAATGCCCACTCTTCCAGCAGCTTGAAGGATTCACCCGATTTTCCCAGTAAATCAAATACACAGACATTGACTGGGGCAGCATGTGCACTCGAAGCCCATAGGCCCAGTGCAGATAAAATTAAAAATCCTTTTTCATTTTTATTCTACTCAATATTATTATGAACCTTGATGGCTCTATCTTTCGGTTTTAAACAAATAGAGTATTTACTCAAAATATAGTTCATCATATATGAGTCTATAAATTTTTAAAGCCTGAACAGGATAAGCTGCAACGAAGCTTTTTTGTTTTCTTCCGGCTTTCCATTAGAATAGCGGCATTCTCTTTTGCCCTTGTTAGTAAGTTCAATGATTCAGTTAGACCAAGTTTCGTTACGCCGTGGTGGGCGAGTGTTATTTCAAAAAGCCTCCATGCAGCTTCATCCCGGCTGGAAAATTGGTTTAACCGGTGTTAATGGCGCAGGAAAATCTACCCTGTTTGCGGCTCTTTTAGGTGAGCTCAGTGCAGATGAAGGTTCGTTAACCCGGCCATCCGTTTGGACCGTAGCGCATATGGCTCAGGAAATTAAAGCCCTAGATATGCCGGCCATTGATTTTGTTCTGTCAGGCGATGAAGAGTATTGGGATATACAGGCCAAACTGGCACATCCGGAACAGCTGTCCGATGCAGAACTGGCACAGTTACATGGCCGTTTCGACGAGATTCATGGCTATTCTGCACCATCTAAAGCAGCTCAGTTGATGGCCGGTCTAGGCTTTATGGATCATCAGATCCGTCTGGATGTTTCCAGCTTTTCAGGCGGTTGGCGGATGCGTCTGAATCTGGCCCGTACCCTGATGAGCCGTTCAGACCTGCTATTACTCGATGAACCGACCAACCACTTGGATCTGGATGCAATTTTGTGGCTCGAAGATTGGTTAAAGGCGTATGAAGGCACTTTAGTGCTAATTTCGCATGACCGTGATTTTCTGGATGCCGTGACGGATCATATTCTGCATATCGAAAATCAGCAACTCACCCTCTATACCGGCAATTATTCAACTTTTGAAGTGACCCGTAGCGAACGTCTGGCGCAACAACAACAGGCCTTTGAGAAACAGCAGGAAGCCCGGGCACATTTACAAAAATTTATTGATCGTTTTAAAGCCAAAGCGACCAAAGCACGTCAGGCCCAAAGCCGGATCAAAATGCTGGAGCGCATGCAGGATCTCGTCCCTGCTCATGTAGATACGCCTTTTACCTTCAGTTTCCGTGAACCGACCAAAATGAGTTCACCACTTCTGGCCTTGGAACAGGCGGAAATTGGTTATGGCGATAAATCGATTGCCAGCAAAATTAATCTGCAAATCACTCCAAATTCACGTATCGGTTTATTGGGGATGAATGGTGCGGGTAAATCAACCCTGATCAAAACCTTAGTCGGAGATTTGCCCTTATTAAATGGTCAACGTAAGACCTCAGAATTACTCAATATTGGTTATTTTGCTCAGCACCAGATGGATGCTTTGGATGCTAATGCCAGCCCAATGCTACAACTGGCGCGCATCGCCGATCCAAAAATCAGTGAAGCTTCTTTACGTTCTTTCCTCGGCAGTTTCGGTTTTAGCGGTGAGCGCATGGATACCCCATGTGAGAGTTTCTCTGGGGGTGAACGTGCCCGTTTAGCTTTAGCTTTAATTGTTTGGCAGCGTCCAAATATACTGATTCTGGATGAACCGACGAACCATCTGGATCTGGATATGCGCCATGCCCTGACTATGGCTTTGCAGGATTTTGAAGGTGCGGTGGTACTGGTTTCGCATGAACGTCAATTAATTGCGACAGTATGTGATGAATTGCTGTTAGTGCATGCCGGACATTGTACCGAATTTGAGGGCGATCTGCAGGACTATGCCAAATGGTTACGTGAAGCGCGTCAACAGCAGATCAATGCACAGAATGCCTTGGCCAAAGCACAGGTAGTAGAAACAGAAGCTAAACCTGTGGTGGTAGCCAAAGTAGATAAGGAAGCACAGCGCAAACTGGCCGCTCAGCGTCGTGAGCAGACTCGTCCGATTCGCAAGAATATTGAGAAATACGAAGCGCAAATCGACAAGTTACAGCCACGTCTGGCAGAAATTGAAGAATTGCTGGCAGATAGCGCTTTATATGAAGCTGCACGTAAAGATGACTTGCTGAAACTCATGAACGAGCAGACTGAACTGAAACAGAAACTAGAAACTGCCGAAGAGCAAATGCTAGAACTGATGATGGAGCTGGAAAGTTTGGAGCAATCTTTTCAGGAAGGTTAAGTTTTAAACCTTGATTCAAATCTTAGAGATTAGCTACAACTGGAGCTAATCTCTTTTTTTTATACTTTTTATATATTGCTCTCTACATTTTTCCCTGATTTCTTCATCGAAACCGTTTTTGACATATTTTGTAGTGAATTACGCAAATCCTATATAAGTTTATTTTTTAAACACTCGGATGTCTTATTTCATACATTAATTTACAGCGATTTCCTAGCGCATAAGGCTCTAATAAAAGTGTTTTTTATTTTTGGCAGCCTTGATACGAGTCTGTTTAATGTTGAACTAGAGAGAGGAAATCCGTATGCGTGCTCTTACCTATCATGGTGCTCGGGATGTACGAGTTGAATCCGTTCCAGATCCAGTGATTCAGGAACCAGATGACGTCATTTTAAGGGTGACAGCGACTGCCATCTGTGGCTCAGATCTGCACCTATACCGGGGTAAAATTCCGGCCACTGAAGATGGCGATATTTTCGGCCATGAATTTATGGGAATTGTAGAAGAAGTCGGTCCTGAAGTTACAGAAGTGAAAAAAGGTGACCGGGTAATTATTCCTTTCGTGATTGCATGTGGTCACTGTTTTTTCTGTGAACATGAACTGATGGCTGCCTGTGAAAATACCAATACTGGCCGTGGTGCAATTATCAATAAGAAACAGATTCCACCAGATGCGGCTCTGTTTGGTTATAGCCATTTATATGGCGGTGTACCAGGCGGACAGGCTGAATATGTTCGTGTACCTAAAGGTAATATAGGCCCATTTAAAGTGCCAGGGTCATTACCGGATGAAAAAGTCCTGTTCCTAACTGATATCTTGCCTACTGCATGGCAGGCTGTGACCAATGCCCAGGTCACTCGCGGCTCCAGTGTTGCGATTTATGGGGCTGGTCCGGTTGGTTTACTGTCGGCTGCCTGCGCACGTATGCTGGGCGCAGAGCAAATCTTTATGGTCGATCACCACCCTTACCGACTGCGTTTCGCCCATCAGACTTATGGTGCAATTCCAGTGAATTTTGATGAAGTGGATGCAGCTGAATATATTATTCAGAATACTGCCGGTCATCGTGGTGTTGATGCCGTCATTGATGCGATTGGTTTCGAGGCCAAAGGCAGTTTACTTGAAACGGTGATGACCAACCTAAAAATTGAAGGTTCGAGTGGCTTTGCCCTACGTCAATGTATTGCGGCAGTACGCCGTGGTGGTGTGGTAAGTGTGCCAGGCGTATATGCTGGTCCAATCCACGGCTTCCTGTTTGGTGATGCCTTTGATAAAGGACTGACCTTTAAAATGGGTCAGACCCATGTGCATAAATTCCTGCCACAATTACTTGAATATGTAGAAAATGGCCAGCTGTCTCCAGAAGTGATTATCACCCATCGTATGAAACTGGAAGAAGCTGCTGAAGGCTACCGTATTTTCGATAAACGTGAACAAGACTGCCGCAAGATTATTCTGACCCCATAAATAGAATGGTTAAAAAAATAGAAAGCGCCGTTAGGCGCTTTTTTTTATTTTTACACTTATTTTATAAATCGTATTTTTTCTATTTTCAGTTTTAAAAGCTCAGATCTATTGCCTGTTATCAGATGAACTGGCACTAGGTCATGTGATGACTAAACTTAAAAAAGCATTAAACCATAGGAGTAAAAGTTAAAAAAATCTATAACCCTATGATTGAGCAATAAAAAAATGAAAGTTCACTTGATTATTAACTTGATTATGTAGTTTAACTACAGTGAAGATTTTTATAATTAACACATGTTCCACGCTGATTATTAATTAAATCTACAATATTAACATAAGCTATTAATTTTTAAGTTATTTATATAATTTTTCCATTAAAAACAGATAAAAAATCACCTGAACTGGTCAATTTTAAAAACAGAGAAGATATGGCTCCAGCTAGTCTTTTAAATTCAAAACCCTATTTTAAATTTAAAAATACTTATCCACAAGATATAGAAAGTAAATTTGAATTTAAAAAATGAAAGACAAGAAACACAATATGACTTGTGGATAAATACTATCTTATTCACATAAAAAATATGGATAACTTTGTAGTTATCCACACAATTGATCAGGGTTTAAGCAAGATTTAAAACAACACTATTCAAATATTTTTAGAAAATTTCGAATTAACTTGATAAATCATTGAAAGTTTAGGATTTCAAAAATCTAAGTTCTAGAATTTTCCATTCATCCTCTAGCTTCCAGATCTCCTGAAGACGCTGTTTATTATTTTCCAGTCCAATCAAGATCCGGCATTCGGTCTGGTCTTCATTGTACTCGTATTCTTCATATTCTATTTCTGGCTTCAGCGGTTTCCATACGCTGTTTTGTACCGCATGAGCAATCCGGTCATAACGCAGATAACTTCCTTCTACATGGCCTTCCTGTTCAAAAATCACCTGAAAGTCCTGATGTTCATAGTGGCGCAGCAGATCATAGTCGCCACTGTAGAATGCATTTGCCCAGATCTCACGTATTTCTTCAAGCTGGCTATCCATGGATAAACCTCTTTATGAATAAGACTTAATTCTCCTGAACCAGGCTTTTTTGAAACCTAATATCAGCGGATCATTGGTCTAAAAACTGCTTAGATTAAAATTATTCTAAACAGTTCATCTGGTATTAATAGAAAATTTACGTAAAAAAAGCGCCTTAAAAGGCGCTTTTTCGTTTCGATTTATTCCGATGGATCAGGTATCAATATCGGCATTTAAGGCATTTTCTTCAATAAAGGCACGACGTGGTTCTACATCATCTCCCATCAGACAAGAGAACATGCGGTCTGCTTCAATCGCATCCTGTACCGTCACTTGTAGCATGTTACGGTTTTCCGGATCCATCGTGGTTTCCCACAGCTGATCCGCGTTCATCTCACCCAGACCTTTATAACGCTGGATCATCATGCCGCGGCGAGAGTCTTGCAAAATATGCTGCCAAACCTGATGGAAACTGCTGACCTGAATCTTACGCTCACCTTTCTGTAAATAAGCACCCTCTTCAAGCAGCGTGAACCAGCTTTTCGAGTTTTTCAGTAAACGCGCATATTCACTTGAGCTGAGCAAGCTAGCATCTAGCAGGTAATGATGTGGCAGGTTATGCACATAAATTGTAATCCGTGGTAACCAGCTTTCTACGATCTGGCCATCAACATCTTTTTCAAAACGTTCCAGACTCAATTCAGGACGTAAACTTGGCTGGATTTTTTCAATCGCAGCACGCAGGTCTTCACCCCAAGTTTCCACATAAGCTTTATCTTCCAGCTGATCTAGCTTGAATGCTTCCAGTGAAATCAAGGCATCCAGCAAGCTTGCAGGATAACGTACAGTTAAACGTGCCAAACTCTTTTGTGAAGTTTGATAATCGGTAATCACATTGGCCAGAGCTTCCCCACGAATCGCAGGGGCATCGGCACTGATATGCAGTTCGAGCTCATCAATCGCATTCGAAATCAGGTAAGTTTCCAGTGCATCATTGTCCTTGATGTACTGTTCCTGTTTACCTTTTTTCAGCTTGTACAACGGCGGCTGTGCGATATAGATATGACCACGCTCGACCAGTTCCGGCATTTGACGGAAGAAGAAAGTCAGCAGCAATGTACGGATGTGTGAACCATCCACGTCAGCATCGGTCATGATGATGATTTTGTGATAACGCAGCTTGTCCGGGTTATATTCTTCACGACCAATACCACAGCCGAGTGCCGTAATCAGCGTACCCACTTCTGCAGAAGAAATCATACGGTCAAAACGGGCACGTTCCACGTTCAGGATCTTACCTTTTAGCGGCAGAATTGCCTGCATCTTACGGTTACGGCCCTGTTTTGCAGAACCGCCCGCAGAGTCACCTTCGACTAGGTACAGTTCAGATAAAGCTGGATCTTTCTCTTGGCAATCCGCCAGTTTACCTGGAAGGCCGGCGATATCGAGTGCGCTCTTACGACGGGTCATTTCACGTGCTTTACGCGCTGCATCACGGGCACGCGCTGCGTCAATGATCTTGCCAGCGATTGATTTAGCCGCCTGTGGATTCTCTAACAGATACTCAGAGAATGCCTTGTTCATAGCCTGCTCAACTGCAGATTTCACTTCACTCGATACCAGTTTTTCTTTAGTTTGTGAAGAGAATTTCGGATCAGGCACTTTTACTGACACAATCGCAGTCAAACCTTCACGCGCATCATCACCTGAAACCACAACTTTTTCTTTTTTCAGGATATTTTCACTGTCCATGTAGTTATTTAAACCACGGGTCAGTGCTGCACGGAAACCGGCTAAGTGAGTACCGCCATCCTTTTGCGGGATGTTGTTGGTAAAGCAGCGTACATTTTCCTGATAAGAATCATTCCATTGCAGTGCAACTTCTACACCAATGCCATTTTCTGCCTGAGTGGTGAAATGGAAAATATCATTCAGGTGGGTTTTACCTTGGTTAATGTACTTAACAAACTCAGCCAAACCGCCTTCATAATCAAAAATGTATTCGGCATTGATACGTTCGTCACGTAATACGATTCGTACACCTGCATTCAGGAAGGACAGTTCACGTAAACGACGGGCCAGGATGTCGACATTAAAAATGGTCTGACTAAAGGTTTCAGCACTTGGCCAGAAACGCACGCGAGTACCGGTCTTATCGGTCTCGCCCACCATTTTTAAAGGGAATTGTGGATCACCATGACGATATTCCTGTTCATGGATTTTACCGGCGCGATGAATGGTTAGTTCCAATTTTTCTGATAACGCATTTACTACGGATACACCTACACCGTGCAGACCGCCAGAGACTTTATAGCTGTTATCATCAAACTTACCGCCCGCATGCAGAATGGTTAAAATCACTTCTGCAGCAGACACGCCTTCTTCAGGGTGAATGTCAGTCGGAATACCACGGCCATTATCTGATACTGAAACTGATTCATCTTCATGAATAGTCACTAAAATTTCATCACAGTGACCTGCCAGCGCCTCATCAATCGAGTTATCTACGACCTCGAAGACCATATGGTGTAAGCCGGTACCATCGTCTGTATCACCAATGTACATGCCTGGACGCTTACGTACTGCGTCTAAACCACGTAATACCTTGATGCTAGAGGAATCATAAGCTTTTTCAGTGGTTTGTTCTGTTTGAGAAGCAGCTTGATCTTCTGAACTCATGGTTTCTCCCTAGTGAAAGATAGGTTTATCCAAAGATAGGTAAAAATTTAAAAACTATTGCACAACAACTTGAACTGTACCGTTTTCAACATGGAATAACTGATATGAGATAGACAGATCATGTAGGTGCTTTTGTACTGATTCATGGTCTAAAGTGGTAATAAAAACTTGACTACCAAGCTGGCTCAATCGCTCAATTAAACGTTGTTGTGCGGTTAAATCTAATTCTGCTGTCACGTCATCTAATAATACCACAGTTTCCTTATTACAAGAATGCAGCATTGCGATTTGCGACAGTTTAAGTGCCATCATTAAAAGCTTTTTTTGTCCGCGAGATAAGATCACATCGGCATCTCCCAGAGGGGTCTTCAGGCGCAAATCTGCGCGATGTGGACCATATTCGGTATAGCGCCGTTCTACATCTTTGTCATGATGATTGGTTAGGTCATTCAGCAGGCCATGTTCACTGTGAAAGCCGGGACTGTATTCCACAGAAATCTCCAGATCCGGTAATAGATGTTTGAGATCATCCTCAAAAAATGGCTTCCACTGTTCCATGATGCCGACACGTTGGGAGTGCAAAATCTCACCATATTCACTCAGCATCTGGTTCCACGCTTCCAGATCAGACAAACTTAGAAAACGTTTGGATTTAAGCAGACTGTTCCGCTGTTTTAAGGCTCGTGAATAATATTGCCAGGCATGATAAAACTCTGGTTCCACGTGGAACATTAACCAGTCCAATAGCTGACGACGTGGTTTGGCACCATGATCGATAATATCGGTACTCTGCGGATCAAGCAGTTGTAAGGGTAACATCTTGGCAAGCTGACCTTGGGTTGCAATCGCATCGCCATTGACCTTGATCAGCTGTTCCCCGCTGGCCATTTTTTGCATGCCGACTTTTTCAGTTTCCGATTGGGCGAACACAATCGCATCCGAGGCGCCATGCTGAATGTAATTTTTCGGGATATGGGTACGAAAGGAACGTCCTGTGGCCAGTAAATGAATAGCTTCCAGTACTGAAGTCTTGCCTGAACCATTCTGGCCATAAAAAACATTAAACGGTTGCAATCTCTGGAGTGCAACCGTTTTTAAATTTCGTACACGTTCAATATGAAGACGCGTAATATGCATAGCATTGGCTTAGCTCAGCTGTCGCTTAGACACGCATTGGCATCACGACATAGGTCTGATCGGTATGAGATGGATCCTGAACCAGCACAGACTGATTCGCTTCAGTCATGGTCATGGATACATCTTCACCGTCCAGTACACCTAGCACTTCAATCAGGTATTGCGCATTGAATGACATTTCCAGTGGTGCATCTGCATACTGGATCGCCAGATCTTCAATCGCCTCATCCTGTTCCGGGTTATTGGCACGAAGTTGTAATGAACCGGCATTAAAGTTCAGGAATACGCCACGCAGTTTTTCATTACTCAAAATAGCCACACGTTGTAAGGATTGCTTAAACACGTCATGCGCAATAATCACATTCTTGTCGCCACCACGTGGAATTACACGGCGGTAGTCCGGGAATTTACCGTCAATCAGTTTCGTGGTGAAACGAACTGTGATATCAGCCTGTTCTTTATCACGGCTAGCCATACGAATAGTTACATTCAATAATTCACGACCAATCAACAACGAGAGTTGTTCATCTTCAACGCTTAATAAACGTTGCAGTTCAGCGACTGCCTTACGTGGAACAATGGCTTGAATCGGTTGAGTTGCTGTCGATTGGGCTGCTGTTTCACACAATGCCAGACGATGACCATCTGTCGTTACCGCACGAAGCTGATTAGCGTCAATTTCAAGTAAAGTACCAGTCAGGTAGAAACGTACGTCCTGCACTGCCATTGCGAAAGCCGTTTTTTCAAACAGACGTTTTAATTCGCGCTGAGTCACAGTGACTTGTGTGCCTTGAGTATTTTCAGTATTCAATAATGGATAGTCATCCGCAGGCAAAGTACCGAGCACAAAACGACTATTTCCAGATTTCAGGATACAACGCTGGTCATCAGTAATTTGCAGGTCGATCAGGGCTGCTGATGGCAAAGATTTACAGATATCAATCAGCTTACGTGCCGGAACAGTGGTTTCACCGGCTTGCAGACATGCACCTTCAGCCAACTGTGTGCTGGCCACCAGTTCTACTTCAAGATCCGAACCAGTGACGGTCAAAGCTTCAGCAGTCACCTGGATTTTCAGGTTTGAAAGAATATTTAAGGTATGGCGACGTTCAACCGCTCCTACGACATGTGAGAGAACATTCAGTAAGCTTTCTTTCGCGATTTTTAAACGCACGGTGCATTCCTCTAAAGCTGAAGATTAATAAGATAAAAGTTGAATTTTTAACAGTTAACTATGCGGCAAAACAGGCCGCATAGCAAGAACAGAATTTGAGCGTTTTAGGTCAACTCTGCAACAGGCGTTGCAGGTTTTTATAGTCCTCATTGAAGATCGGATCTTCTTCACGCAAGCTCTGTACTTTTTCGCAGGCATGCATGACTGTACTGTGATCTCGACCACCAAAAGCCATACCAATTTCCGGGAAACTATCTCCGGTCAGTTCACGTGCCAGACCCATTGCAAGCTGACGTGGACGGGCATAAATACGGGTACGTTTTGGACCCACTAGCTCTTTAAGCGGAATGCGAAAATATTCACTCACGACACGCTGGATATTTTCAGTGCTGATGGTCCGGGCACGAATTGCGAGGACATCTTTCAAAGACTCACGTACCACATCCAGATCAATCGGCGTTCCTTTAAAACGCGAGATCGCCACCACTTTGTTTAGCGCACCTTCAAGTTCACGGACGTTCGCCACCACTTGTTGGGCGATAAATAGCGCACAGTTACGTGGTAAATCTACACCGGTGTTTTCGGCTTTTTTCAGCAAGATTTCAATTCGGGTTTCGATATCGGGTGGTTCCACACCTACAGAAAGTCCCCAGGAAAAACGTGAAACTAGACGTGGATCCAGTTCGGTCAATTCTTTAGGGTAACGATCCGAGGTGAGGATAATTTGCTTCGATTCATCCAATAGCGCGTTAAAGGTATAGAAGAACTCCACCAGACTGGCTTCTTTACCTGCGAGCAAATGAATATCATCGACTAGCAAAAGATCCAGTGAACGGCAGTTTTTCTTAAACTCTTCAACCTTGCCCTGTTGTAAGGAACTGACAAAATCCTGTACAAAGCTTTCTGCAGTCATATACATCACGCGGGCATTGGGTTTTGCCTGTAATAATGCATTCCCGACTGCCTGCATCAAGTGGGTTTTACCCAGACCAGTCGGGCCATATAAAAATAGCGGGTTATGCTGCGAAGCACCGAGTTGGGTTAACACCTTACGACAGGTTTCAGCCGCCATCTGGTTAGAACGGCCTTCAACAAATAACGAGAAGGTAAATAAAGGATTCAGCTGACGTTTACGACTATTTTTGCCTGAATCTTCTTTTTCTTTCTTAGGACGCGGTGCTGGCGCAACCACAGGTGCAGATTCCAAAGCCGCTGTTGTCGTCGCTGGCTGTTCACTGGCAGATAAAATTGCACCTGGGCGGGAATCCACCAGAATTTCAACTTTACGTACGCGACCTTCAGATAGCTGTTCGGCCAAAATCGAAATCAGTTCCAGATGATGCTCTTGAATGTAGCGCGTCCAATACGGATTAGGTGCATAAAGACGCAGGGTATCGTCCAGCTCTTCTGCAACCAATGGGCGAATCCACATTGTAAAGACATTTCCAGAGAGCTCTTGTCGCAAGCGATTTAAGCAGTCTGTCCAAAGCATGTGAATCCCCTATTCATTCCATTGTTAATCAAAAAAGGCTGACCGCGACCAAAGCGGGTCGCCATTCTAACCAAGTTATCCACATCTGTCATGGCAATTTCCACAGATTTTGCGCAAAAAGTAGTCATGGTGGATAAATTTAAATTTAAAAAGCTGGTGTGGATAAGTTTATCCGCAAGCTGTGGATAAAATATAGCACAAAGTTATCCACAAAGTATAAAATTAATAAAAACAGTTTTATCCACAAACTAAGTTTTTGTTTATTTAATACAAAATTACCTTTTCCACAGAAAAAGTCCACCCTAATAGTAATAAATTTAAATTTATAAATTTGAATTTATTTATAAGATTTTGTTCTTTTGTGGATAACTGAGAAAAGTTTAAATTTAAATTCAAAACTCAAGAGTTAAATTTAGATTTCACATAAGTTGTGGATAACTATGTTGATATAAGTGTTAATAACTTATATTTGATTTTAAAACAAATGGTTATATTGTGGTTAACTTATATATAGGTATTTGAATACAATTTTTTTAATCCCTATTTACATTTTGATTCCAGTCTTATTTGAAAAGAAAATGGCTTTTGCATTGACAGCTCAAGCAATGAGCACTAAAATCGCGGACCTTTATAGAAAGATCATTTTTGGAGTTTCAATATGAAACGTACATTCCAACCATCTGAATTAAAGCGTAAACGCGTTCATGGTTTCCGTGCTCGTATGGCTACTAAAGCTGGTCGTCAAGTTCTAGCTCGCCGTCGTGCAAAAGGTCGTCACAGCTTAACTGTTTAATCAGTTAGGCTTTGCCGATTTTGGGTGTTATGACTACACTTTATAGTTTTGGTACAGAGCTTCGTTTACGCTGTGCTGCAGATTATAAAGGAGTCTTTGATGGTGCGCTTTTTAAAGTGCATCAACCCCATTTCCTTTTTCTTGCAAAACATTCCGAACTGCCAAACAGCCGTTTGGGTTTAGTTGTTGCCAAGAAAAAAGTGCGCCGTGCGCACGAACGAAATCGAGTAAAACGACTTGCTCGCGAAAGTTTTCGCCTGCATCAACAGCAACTAGATGATTTGGATATTGTGGTTATGCCTAAAGTAGGTATAGAAGCGGTACCGAACGCAGAGTTGCATCAGCAATTACAATTTGCCTGGCAGAAACTCAACCGTCTTGCCAAAAAGCATTCCAAAATAGCATCATCCTCCCCACAAAAGTAGAGATGGCCAATGGTACGTTTACTGCATTGGTTAATACGTTTCTATCAGATTGCGATTAGTCCTTTATTGGGACCACGCTGTCGTTATATTCCAACATGTTCTCAATATTCCTTGGAAGCAGTCCATACACATGGAGCTGTACGTGGTGTGTGGCTGGCTACTCAGCGTATTTGCCGTTGTCATCCGTGGGGTGGCTCTGGATATGATCCGGTTCCCCCGAAAGCGATTCGTTTTATTTCATTTCAGCAAATAGATTCTCAAACGCTTCACGTTGCTGTACCCTTTCGTGATCGTTTATTGAACCAAAATCACTCTAACCACTTGGGGTAATACATATGCAACAATGGGCCAGGATTGCAATTCTCGGAGCCATGTTTGTTGTCGCATATTTGCTCATTTTGGCGTGGCAAAAAGATTATGGCAATGCTGAAACAAAACCACAGCAAGAAGCTGCGGTTGTTTCACATGAAGTATCTGCAGATTTGCCAAATGCTCAGACGGCGACAGCCGCTTCTGATCTGCCACAAGCAAATATGCCAGCGCAGCAAGCAACGGATGCCACCGCACCTGTAAGTCAGCAGCTTATTTCAGTACAAACTGACCTTTATCATCTTTGGATCAATCCTAAAGGTGGTGATATTGTTCGTGTTGAATTACTCAATCATGACAAGAATAAAGACAGCGATGAACCATTCGTCATGCTGGAAAGCGATGCGAAACGGACTTATGTCGCTCAGTCGGGCCTGATCGGTCTGAATGGACCGGACAGCAGCCGTAATGGCCGTCCAACCTATGAGCTGGAAAAAACGGCTTATACACTGGCAGATGCCAAAGCCGCTAAAAATAAAGATGGCGAAACTGTCAAAGTACTTTCTGTACCTATGGTCTTTAAAACGGCTGATGGTGTAGAGGTCATTAAAACCTTCAACTTTACTGAAGGTGAATATCCGATAGTTGTGAATCACAAAGTGGTCAACCGCAGCGACCAGACCTGGCAAGGTCAGATGTTCGGTCAGATCAAACGTGACAACTCTGAAGACCCTGGTAAATCTGATCAGGGGATCTTCACACTGGGTACGTTCCTGGGCGGCGCTTGGGGTACACCGGATGAAAACTACAACAAGTTAAAATTTGACAACTTTGTTGAAGAAAAACTGAATACCGAAGCCAAAGGTGGCTGGGTTGCAATGGTTCAGCACTACTTTGTGAGTGCTTGGGTGCCAGGTAACCTGAAGCTGACTCAAGCCAATGGTGAAGCTTACAGCGCGAAGCTGGAATCACGTAAATCAACTGATAACATGAATATCATTGGTTTTACTTCTCCAACTTTCAATGTGCCTGCAGGTACCGTAGCTGAAATCGATGCGACCTTCTACTCTGGTCCAAAAGTTCAATCAGAGCTGAAAGATCTGGCGACTGGTCTGAACCAGACTGTAGACTATGGCTGGTTATGGCCAATTGCCAAACTGCTGTTTGTTGGTCTTGAGTTCTTCCACGGTCTAGTGGGTAACTGGGGCTGGGCGATCATTCTGTTAACTGTACTGGTTAAACTGATCCTGTGGCCATTGTCGTCGAAGAGCTACCGCTCTATGGCGAAAATGCGTGTGATTGCACCTGAAATGCAACGCATGAAAGAAGAGTTCGGTGAAGACCGTATGCGCTTCTCTCAGGAAATGATGGCACTGTACAAACGTGAACAGGTGAATCCACTTGCTGGCTGTTTACCACTGTTACTGCAAATGCCAATCTTCCTGGCACTGTACTGGGTATTGATGGAATCTGTAGAACTGCGTCATGCACCATGGATGTTCTGGATTCAAGATTTATCTTCAATGGATCCTTGGTTTATCCTGCCATTGATCATGGGTGCGACCATGTATATCCAGCAGATGCTGAATCCGCAACCAACTGATCCAATGCAGGCGAAAGTGTTCAAGATTATGCCAGTGATCTTTACAGTATTCTTGCTGTTCTTCCCGGCAGGTCTAGTGTTGTACTGGATTGTGAACAACTTGATCACGATCTTACAACAAACACTGATCAACAAGTCTGTTGCCAAAGACCGTGCTAAACGCGATGAGGCAACACCAGTCAACTAAGTTGTACTGATGGGCTGAATAAATCCGCTTAAGATGGTAATCTTGAGCGGATTTTTTTTGCTGTATTTTTAAGTTTTTTCTAGGTGAATGTTATGCTCGACCGAACTACGATTGCTGCGATTGCAACTCCCCCAGGACGTGGCGGTGTAGGTGTCATTCGCCTGTCGGGTCCCCAGTCTTATGAAATTGCCCAGGCTTTGAGCCAAAAAGATTTGCCCAAAGCGCGTTTTGCTGGGTTTCGCCAGTTCTATGATGCAGCCGGTGAAGTAATGGACGAAGGTCTGGTGATTTGCTTCCCGAATCCGAATTCCTTTACCGGTGAAGATGTAGTGGAACTGCAAGGCCATGGTGGCCCGGTGATCCAGAATGCCCTGTTGGGCCGTTTGCTGGAACTGGGTGCTACTGCAGCCAAAGCTGGTGAATTCTCGATGCGTGCCTTTGAAAATGGCAAGTTGGATCTGGTGCAGGCCGAAGCCATTGCGGATCTGATTGATGCCACTTCTCAAGCGGCGGCACGTTCTGCCGTACGTTCGCTGCAAGGGGCATTCTCGACTAAGGTGAATACGGTATTAGAACAGCTGATTCACTTGCGTTTGCATGTCGAAGCGGCGATCGATTTCCCGGAAGAAGAAATCGACTTTCTGGCGGATGGCAAGATTTTAAATTTGCTGGATGGCGTGGCGAATGCCGTCACTCAGGTTCAGCAATCTGCACGTCAGGGGCAGTTACTGCGTGAAGGTCTGCAAGTGGTGATTGCCGGTAAACCGAATGCAGGTAAATCTTCCCTGCTGAATGCCCTAGCAGGTAATGAACGTGCGATTGTGACCGATATTGCCGGAACCACCCGTGATGTGCTGCATGAAAAGATTACATTGAATGGTCTGCCGATTACCCTGACCGATACTGCTGGTCTGCGTGAAACCGGCGATATCGTGGAAAAAGAAGGTATTCGCCGCGCGATTAAAGAAATTGAACAGGCCGATCTGCTGTTGCTGGTTTATGACCTGAGCCAAGGAGATGACCCATTACAACTTGCTCAAGAATATTTTGCTGAGCATCTCGAGCCAAAGCGTCTGATCCTGATCGGGAATAAAGCCGATTTGACCGGTGCCGATGCTGTTATGGGAGATTTTAAAAGCTTCCGTCATATTACCGTCTCAGCCAAGCAGGAAACCGGTGTCCAATCGCTCATAGATGCGATTACAGCGCATGCAGGCTTCCAGCCTGAAGAAGATACCTTTATTGCCCGTACCCGCCATTTAGATGCAATGAAGCGCACTCAGATGTACTTAGCTGAAGCTCGTGAGCAACTTGTTGTTTATAATGCAGGTGAACTGGTCGCAGAGTCTTTACGTCTGGCACAGAATGCGCTGGGTGAGATTACCGGTGATTTTAGTGCGGATGACCTATTGGGCAAGATATTTGGATCATTCTGTATTGGAAAGTAATCTCAAATTAAGCCAATATTCTAACAAGTTATAATAAGTTCTAGTGATAATTAAATAGCATTAAGTTTTAACAACTTAGTGCTTTTTTAATGTCTTTTTATTGTTCCAATATGTTCTATACGTTCATCTAGTGCTATGATTTTTTTAGTCACCTACTAGCTACGTGACAATAAAACCTTATTTTTATGCCTGAGTGACTAGAATAATGCCAAAGATAAACGGCCTGTTTTTCTCTACTGATAGAGAGATTCAAAACCTGAAACCACAGGACAAGCGATATTCGGTTAAAGACAAGCTGAATAATGGGCTTTTTATTGAGGTGAAGGAATCAGGCGTTAAGTCATGGCACTATCGTTATTCACTGGCAGGCAAACAGGAACGGCTTGTTATAGGTCGTTATCCTGACTTGTCATTGAAAGACGCTAGACAGATCAGAGATGAATCCGCCTCACTGGTGGCTAAAGGTATTTCACCGAAACAGGATAAGGCAAAGCCAAAAGGTATTTTGTTTAAAGACTACGGCGAACGCTATTTGAATGAAGTGATAAGAAAAGAGCGTAAAAATCCGTACAACATGGTTTTGTGTTTAAACAATGATATTTATCCAATGATGGGAAGCATTCCACTGGATCAGGTCAGCATTGAAGATATACGCCGTACAATATGGCGCAAAAAAGAACAGGGATATGATGCAGCAGCTAACCAAGTCAGAGGCTTGTTAAAGCGTATGTTTGATTATGCTATGACGTTGGGGCTAGTTACTTTTAACCCAGTGCTAGCCATACCATCACGACATATCCATAAGGCAAAGCCGAGAGATAGATATTTAAGTACAAATGAAATTCGCACCTACTACACCACCCTATTAGATTCTCGTATCTACCGACCACGTAAGTTAGGGCTTTTATTGTCATTGCTTACATTGGTTAGAAAGTCAGAGCTATTGAGGGCTAAATGGGAGCATATCGACTTTGAACAACGTACGTGGCTTATACCTGAAACCAAAGCAGACAGCGCGACAGGTCATAGCCGTGAAATGGTCGTTTATATGTCCGACCAAGTAATTGAGATTTTCAAAGAATTAAAAACAATTGCAGGTAATGAGCCTTTTGTATTTGTGGGCAGACAGTCAGGCACACATATCAGCCATAACGCATTTAACACGGCGCAAAAGGCAGCACTGGCATTGACAGACTTGCCACCGTTCACAGTCCACGACTTGAGAAGAACAGCAAGCACACATTTGAATGAACAAGGCTTTCATAGTGATGCAATCGAGGCGTGTTTAAACCACACAATGCGAGGCGTTCGAGGTGTATATAACAAAGCCAAGTATGAAAAAGAACGTAAAGAGATGCTGCAAAAGTGGAGTAATCATATTTTTAGTGTGATTTATGAGCCAAATTTGATCTTTTTTAATCAAGTTAAAGGTGCTTAAAAGAAGGTGTTTTTAAGGGAATTAGTCTTTATCTAATTTTTAAGGCCAATTAAATTAGTCTCTACCTAATTTTAAACCTAATTAAATTAGTCTGTATCTAATTTATTGAATTTAAAAGATTTTATTTGAATTGATGTTGGTTGTTTATAAAAAATTGTTGTAACATTACATTATGTTCATTGAGTTGTAATAAGTACAAAGCAATCAATGAGCAATAAAAAAGAGCTAAATGTATTATCAGTACATTAGCTCTTTTGGTGACATGAGTAATTACCAGTTACTACATGTCGATGTTTTTAAACCACGTCGTACCAAGACACAAAACTAAGAGAATTCAGAGATGTAAATAGCTTAAAAACAAGTTTTATAGTAGTTCAAACATGGCATATGTCAATAACCTTGTTCTTGTTGGTTGGTATTCTTTGCTATCCACTGAATGTATCGCATAGCTATGTATTGCTATATCTAATTAATAAAACTTAGTTTTTCCTCTTAATTATTCTCTAAATTCCTTTTTTTGTGTCTAGGCATTTCCACTATTGGAGAATGTTTAGATGACTACATCTAAAGAACAACAAATCGAAAACGTCCGCCTGATCCGCCGTAAAGAAGTGCAGGCTAAAACTGGCTTGGGTGCTTCATCTATTTACGCAATGATGAAACAAGGCGAATTCCCCAAAGCTATCACCCTATCTAAACGCCGTGTCGCTTGGATTGAATCCGATGTTGACCAGTGGATTAGTGAACGCATAGCAAACCACAAAGCAGCCATTGCAACAATGGAGTCTTGAGCTATGGATAGCATGAATATTCACCCTAAGGTTGTCAAAACTGTTAACCATGACAGAGAGATTGTGAAGCTGTACGGTGCAGAACACCAGAACACCATGCAGGCTTTTATACTTGCCTTTGAATACCTTCCAGCACTTGAAAGAGAAGCAGTCAAGATGACTAAACATTACCTACCCGAACCAAGCTAATACTTAGAAAATGGTCAACCAGTCTATAACTTGCAATACATTTCAGACCATTACTGGATGACCATTTGAAGAAATGAAAATGGGCCTTGTAAAAATGATAGTGAATTCCATCACCAGTTTTTACATTGGCGAAAATCTCAAAAGTATTAGGGGGCATCCCATGCCTAATCCAATCAAAAGTCTTACTCAAAAAACTTATGATGCTGGCGATATGCTAGACCTCAGCGACTTAGCTGTTAATGATGTGAAATGGTTAAATTTAGCCATTAAACATTTAAAAGCTGAGTTCTATGACACTAAAGACTTCATTCAAAGCAATCACAAAGTACATGATTCATATTTTGAACAATTGGATGAATTTTTCGGCATGTATGAGCATCTTGCTAATGACCGCTTAAAAGAAAAAGAACATTTGGCTACGAAGTATCAAAATGAGTGGGATAACCCTAAGGAAGGGCAAGCATGAAAGCACATCATGAAGCCCTAGAGCTAATAACACCCGAAGCCATTTTAAACGAATGCACACAGCTTGTATCGTTTAACGATGCTTATTCATCACATCCATTAATACAGCGTTTCGGCAGTCCTGAGCAGCCGATCTATGTTGATGATGGCAATGTAGATATAAACGGCGTTAGCTATGAGCAGCCTTTGATTATGCCTATCTATGATGGGCAAATGGAGCTTGTACAGTGTGCAGTCATGCAGGATGGACAGCGTGTGGCTGTCATCCCTGATGGATTGGCTAAAGGTTTTGCCATGTATGGTGACTTTCATCATGATAAGCCTGTAATCATCACCTATAGCCTAGAATCATTCTTTAAGGTCGCACAGACTGGCTACGCCGTTGCTTTGGTGGTGTTACCTACGCTATGCAGTAAACATCAAACAGAACTCAAAGCATCTGATTTTAAGCAAATTCAATTTTTGATTAATCAGCTATCAGCAGCAGGATACAGACAGCTTTATCTGCCTGTCAGACTTGAACATATAAACCTTGAGCCATTTAAAGCCTTAGAACAAAACACAGCGGTTAGGTTGCTGAATTTGCATCATGAGATTCTAGGGACTGAATCAATTGTTAATCTTGATCAGTACGAAGAAACTGATTTTTTAAAAGAGTTCATTGCAGAGGGTATAGAACTACTACCCAAAAAGACCAATCTGCCTAAAGGCCATTTAGCCAAGCCGTTTAAATATGGTGACGGTGTATTTCATCTCCTTGAAGATGGCTTGTATTACATTGAACAAACCAAAAAGGATGAATTGAGGCGTTATATCTCAAGTCCTATTAATGTGCTGGCACAAACAAGGGACACGACTAATAGCGCATGGGGTCGCTTGTTAGAATGGTATGACGCTGATGGGGTTAAACATACTCAAGCCTTATCTATGGAGCTATTCCAATCGGACGGTGTAGAGCTACGCAAAGCCTTATCTTATCAGGGGGTAATTATTGCATCTGATGGAAGGGCGAGAAATTTACTGCAAAGCTATCTAATGAGTTATCCGACTGATGCTAGGGCGTTATGTGTTGACCGCGTGGGATGGCACGACAATATATTTGTACTACCTCATAAGCAGATCGGACAAAGCAGCAGTGATTTAATTGTTTATCAGACTAACAATGCCCTAGATAACCGTTATCAAAGCAAAGGCACATTAGAACAATGGCGAAGCAATGTAGCGCAATTGGCAGAGAATCATAGCTTATTGGCTTTTTCATTGTGTACGGCCTTTGCTGGGCAATTGCTAGACCCTCTTAACCAGCAAGGCGGTGGCTTTCATATTAAGGGAGGTTCATCCAAAGGGAAAAGCACAGCCTTGAACCTTGCCAGTTCCGTGTGGGGCAATCCAAAGCAGTTTTATAGAACATGGAGAGCCACAGGAAACGCTTTAGAGCATACAGCGTATATGCACAATGACAGTTTTTTAGTGCTGGATGAAATTGGGGAGATAGCGAACCCCAAAGAGCTAGGCAATGTCGTTTATATGCTTGCCAATGGTTTAGGTAAAGGTCGAATGACCAAGCAAATTACAGCAAAACCTATGCACCAGTGGAAAGTTATTTTTCTATCCAGTGGTGAAAAAAGCCTTAAAGAAATTATGACCGAGCAAGGCCAGAAGACTAAGCTGGGGCAAGAAATACGCTTGGCTGATATTGATATAGATCAGTCCGAGTACGGTATTTTTGACTATGTAGACTTTGCAGAGGATGGGGCAAAGCAAGCGATTGAGCTGAGTAAGCGTATGGCAGACTGCTACGGCGTGGCTGGCATTGCATGGCTTGAGTATCTGACCGACCACAAAGGCGAGCGTATGGACGAAGCTAGGGAGCTTTTAGACCAGCACTGCCAAGCCTTAACCGTGAACCAGTCGCAAGGGCATATTGTTCGAGTGGCTAACTACTTTGCATTGGTGGCAACGGCTGGGGAGCTGGCAACAAAGGCCAATATTACAGGCTGGAAAGCAGGCACAGCGTTTAACGCCGTACAAAAGGTATTTAATCAATGGCTAGGCAGTTTTGAGCAGGTCGGAGATTATGAGAATCGGGAGATTGTGGCCCATGTTAAAGCATTCTTTGAAGCGAACGAATCAAGCCGTTTTCAAGCCATTACACCTGACCCCGATAACATCGAGCGCATTAATAACCGTGTCGGATACTGGAAGATAGAGAACGGCGAAAAGATATTTTATGTATTTCCTGAGCAGTTTAAAAATGAAGTCTGCAAAGGTTACGATTTTCGCAAGGCAGCCAAAGCATTACTAGCCTATAACTTGCTTGAACATGACTCAGGCAAAAGCCAAAAAACTGTTCGTTTACCACTAAGGAAAGGGTCAGAGAAATTTTATGCCGTCAAAGAGGCTATTTTTAGCTGGGAATAGTAAAAAGCGAAGGTAACAGAGGTAACAGAGGTAGCAGCCTTATAAATAAAGGCTTTCATGCGTTACCCATTGAAAATGGTAACAGGTAACAGAGGTAACAAATCCCATATTTCCCTTGTTTGTTACCCATGTTACCTAAGCCAAAAAAAAGAGGTAACAGGCTGAAATGCTTGTATAGCAAGGATGTTACCCATGTTACCTACGTTACCCATGAAAAATAGACATTCTGAGAAAATTTAAGAGATTGAACCAATGGTAAATTTAAATAGAGTGACAGTGATGGGCGTTCTAGGCCGTGACCCTGAAACAAAGCAATTTCCCAACGGTGGCAGCATTACAACATTCAGCGTTGCAACTTCCGAGCATTGGAAAGAGCAAGACCACTAGTGAGCGCAAATAGGCTACAGAATGGCACAGAATCACCACTAACAACCATTTAGCCGAGATTGCCAGTAAGTACCTCAAGAAAGGCGGAAAGGTTTATATCGAAGGCTCATTGCGTACAAGGAAATGGAAAGACCAAAGCAGATCCGAAACGGAAATAACCGAGATTCGAGCCGATGAGCTACAATTGCTTTAAATGATAATAGCCTCCTTCACTGGGGGCTTTTTTAATGTCGATAAAATGGCAGTAAGTCGACACGTTATCTACATCATGTCGATGCTTTAGATGGCTTTAGATTAGTATTGCCTAATTAGATAACTAAACCTAGTCATAAGTTAGCTATAACTAGCTATCTACAATCACTCTTTTGACATACCACACCCACCAGTGGCTAAACACACCTACACCTTGCGATATTTACTACGCCGTACTATGACCCTCTTGCTGCATTTCCTACACCGCAACATATCACCAACCTTATTTGACGTGGCTATTGAGTATTTGTACTGGCATAGGCATAGGAAATAAAGCAAGGTCAAACCACTAACGGCTAGTAAAATAAGTATGGGGGTATACTCATTCATCACCACTATCCACCCCGATTACATCAACCAAGCCACCTAAATGCTGGTCAATTTGCTCTAATTGATAGCCGATAAATTTTTGGTCTCTCGCGCGTGATGGGTCAAAATTGGATTTCAGGCTATCTAAATAACCTTTAACATCAAAGTCTTTAGAGTTTTTGTCCGTTTCATTTGCCGTTTCGTTTCATTTTTTACCGTTTCGTTTTGCGTTTCGTTTCCCAAAAATAAATAACATATTTTTTTGCTAGATTAGTGCTAATTCTTCTCGGTCAAAATCATCAGTAACCGTTATTTGAAGATCAGGACGATTGCCGTAAAGCATTAATTCCTCTTGCTCTAGTTGAGACAATGTCAGTGAGTAACCGTGCTGCTTACTCATTCGGTAAAGATTGTTCTCAAAATAGCTAATCGCTAGAATCTCAAACCCATGCAATTCGCAGTTTTGTGCATCATCTGGAAATACCGCATAGAATGCCCCATGAGGAGTTGTCACTTTTAACGCTGTAGTGTTGATATCCATTATTTAATCCTAGCCTTGAAAGTATTGTGATTGGTAGCACCTTACCAGCTAACAAACTAACCTATTGGGATTTGAAACGCAGTAGATAAATACATAACCTCATACGCGCGTGATGGGTGTAAATTGGATTTTTCAATCTTCCATATAGATTGAATATCAAGGCTTTCCGAAATTTCTGCCGTTTCATTTGCCGTTTCATTTCGTTTCGTTTATTGATAATAAAACAATTAGATTCTTTCTTTAGAAAAGGCTTTAAAGCATTTCGTAAATGTATAATTAGTATCTATTATGTTGGTTGAATTTTTTAAGGGTGCTAAATGAATAAGATTTTCTTAACGTGCTTGGTAGTTGTTTGTAGCTCTATATCTAATGCGAAAGTTGAAACAGTCAAATTGGAAGATTGTAAAGATAATGCTGACTTATTGGGCTATGTTACATCCATACAAGGTATATGTGGATTACATGTGGATCAACAGAGCAAGTTGATGCAATATATTAATCAAACTAATAGAAAATGCATTGCTACTTATGGTGAAAAAAGTATGGCTAATGCTACTAAAATGGGAATTTTTTCGGTTAAAGCAGAGATGGATGATGTTGGTAGAAACTCAACATGTGCAAGAGCATTACAAGACTATAGTGAGTTTTTTGATTTCAAACGTTAAGCCACAAAACTAAGATGAATTTTTAATTTCGTGAGTGTAAAAATGTGCCTAGTGATTACATAATCAGTCACCTATTAGGCACTGAGTTTTATTTATTTTTATAAGTTATTAATTTATATTAAAAATATAACTGGAATTACATTCTGTATTGGTAAATAATATTGTCTTGTCCTGAAATAGA
>NZ_DDLD01000080.1:0-39125 GCF_002339435.1 Acinetobacter sp. UBA2581
AAAATTGTGGGACAGCAATGAGCAATTGCTGACCTTTTTTATGGCTTCTTCTAAATTTCTAGTCTCGATCTAGACGATGAGCAAACTCTGAGAGATCCGCCAGCGCTTGTCGAGCCTCTTCAAACCAGGCACTAAACATCTGAAAATTATGCCACATGCCGGTATATAACTTGAATTCAACCTCGACACCCGCCTGTTCCGCTTTTTCCTTGAAGCGTGTGGCATCATCCAGCAGAATCTCTTTAGATCCCACCTGTATATGTATCGGCGGCAAACCACTGAGATCGGCAAAAAATGGGGAAATCTCTGGATCGCCACGATCCATTGCACTCGGTACATAATACTCAATCCCGGTTTTCAGGGTTTCAATCGACAGCAGGGCATCATGTTTCTGATTATAGCGTAGTGATTCACTGGTCAGGGTCAGATCAAGGAAAGGGGAAAGTAGAATTAGCCCACTCACTTGGGGCAGGCCTTCCTGCTGTAATTTGAGTGCCAATGCCAACGCCAGATTAGCACCACACGAATCTCCGGACAGAATAATATCCTTAGCCTGAATGCCCTGATCTAATAACAGATTATAGACATCAAATAGGGCCTCCAAAGGTTCAGGATAAGCAGATTCAGGAGCCAGAGGATAATCAATATGCAGTACCTGCATCTGGGTGCGAGCGGCAATCTGGGTCATAAAGGCACGATGGGTATTTAAGGAACCGAGATAAAAAGCACCACCATGAATATGGAAAATCAGCTGGCTGGATTCCTGCTGTGGTTTGATTTCCTCGGCATGTACACCTGCCAGCCGGAGCGAACGGATTTGTACGGACTTATCTTGCGGAAAAATCTTGCACATCTGCTCCAGTGCGACCCGTAAGGAGCTTGGAGGAAGATTGAACCGACTAGGCGCGCGGATGGTCGCTTTTAAAAGACTTTCTGTAATTAATTGTTTCGTCACGGGGCTCATCTTCATCTTCTTTCCATCTTTTTCTGCTTTTATTGATTATGTTGATTATTTACCAACAATGTTTACAAGGTTACACTAAATAGTCACAGGTAAAAATTGCAAAAATGTTGTGACTTTTTAATACTACATCGGTCTATCTCAGACTAGGGAAATGAAGAAAAATGAAAAAAATTACGCTAATGTTAGGACTACTCGGCTTATCTGCGCTGGCCAATGCTGCAGATCCTTTAAATGGTACCGTTTGGAAAACGATTGACGACGAAACCAAACAACCAAAGGCTATAGTAAAATTTACTGAGCAAAAAAATGGGACATTATCTGCAAGCATCCAATCGGTATTAACACCGGGTGAAGAAAATGCTTGTACAAAATGTGAAGGTCCGTATCACAATAAATCGCTGAAAGGTTTGACGATTGTGAAAGGCCTGAAAAATACAGGCGGAACCAGCTATGACAGTGGTTCGATCCTAGATCCAAAATCTGGTAAAACTTACAAATTGAAAGGCAACCTGACAGATGGTGGCAAGAAGCTTGAGCTACGCGGTTATATCGGCGTGTCTGCTTTAGGTCGTAACCAGACCTGGATTCGTGCCAAATAACGGATCAGAACCGTTCTCTAAAAACTACCATAAAAAAAGCCTGACCTCTGTCAGGCTTTTTTTATTCTTCCCGTTTATCGAACGATTAGTCTTTTAACTCTCGATAAGCGGCTTCGTCAAAACCAGCGATAAAACCAGTTGCGGTCTGTAATATCGGACGTTTGATTAAGCTGGTATGAGTAGTTAAAGTGGTAATCAGATTATTTTCATTGGCAAGCGCATTTTCCTGCTCTTCAGTAGTAAGTTTACGCCAGGTGGTGCCTTTCTTATTCAGGACTACATCCTGACCCAAGGCATCCAGCCAGGTTTTGATGGTTTCAGCATCGATGCCCTGTTTTTTATAATCATGAAATTCATAACTCAGACCTTGCTCAGTCAGCAGATCAAAGGCTTTCTTCATCGAACTACAATTTTTAATTCCGTAAATTTTTAACATAGCTGCCATCTAAAAAATTTAAATCATGAACTAGCTTAACCAAATTGGCAGCAGCAGACCATGCAAAAGCAAATGAAAAAAAGGAAAAAATTTTAAATAGCAGAAAAGTCATGTCATCAAAATGACATCAAGCAGCTTTAATATGAGCAGCAAGAAAAAGAACAATCTAAATAATAAGAAAAATAAAAATTTGGGAATGATAGAAAGAGAAAACCCGCATTTAATCATCCTGATCATGCGAGTCTCAATCCAACGTCCAATGTCACATCCATGCAAAACAAGCTAAATCTATAGTCTGTTTTATTTTCGTCCTACGGCGTCCTGTCCTTATGTTGTCGTCCTGACATGTCCTTGTGCCGTAGCGCTATAATGCTATGTTATTACATTGAGATAAACCCAAAAAATACGTCATGTCATGTAAGAGATAAGCCTTAATTGAGTGAACAACTGTTCACTCAATCTTTAGGTCAGTTTTAGATTTTATAGTCAATAATTACGGGTGCATGGTCACTAAACCATTCATCTTTATAGACCCAGGCATTTACAGTACGGTCTTTCCAGTCCGGGGAACAGGCCTGATAGTCAATCCGCCAGCCCACGTTCTTGGCACGGGCTTGCCCGCGATTTGACCACCAGGAATACAGTTCGGCTTCTTTACGGACTTCACGGAACGTATCGACATAACCCAGTTCATCATAGATATGATCAAGCCACGCACGTTCATGCGGTAAGCAGCCCGATGCTTTCTGATTACCGGACCAGTTTTTAATATCGATACGTTTATGCACGATGTTGTAATCACCACAGACAATGATGGATTTGTCTTCATCGCGCCATTGTTTCAGGATTTTTGCATATTCTTCCAGAAAGTGATCTTTACGTGCCTGCGCTTCATCGCCCGAAGAACCTGAAGGTAAATACAGGGAACAGATATGCGCTGTTTTTTCCAGACCCAAGTCAAATTCTGCCGAGATAAAACGGCCTTGAGAATCAGCTAGTTCAAAACCCAGCCCATCGGTAATCGAAACAAAAGGCAGACGGCTGTAAATCGCTGTACCGGCATAACCCGGACGCTCGGCAGGGAACAGGTGAGTATACCAGCCTTCAGGCTTGAATTTGTCAGTCCACTGCGCATGGGTAATCCGGCTTTCCTGCATGCAGATCACATCGGCATCAGACTGTTCGATCCACTCTAACAAGCCCTTGCTGACAGAGGAACGTAAACCGTTGACATTAATTGAAACGACACGAAGAATTTTTTGATCACCTGGATAGCTACTCTTTGGTATCATGCGCAAGTCTTACCCTTAATTAATGGATTTAGGAGCACCTCATGTCAACGCCAGCTCAGTTTAACCCGCAAGCTTTTATCGAACTCGCATTATCACGTGGTGTGCTTAAATTTGGTGAGTTTACTTTAAAATCAGGACGTGTGAGTCCTTATTTTTTTAATGCTGGCTTGCTCAATGACGGTGAAGCCTTGTCATTACTGGCTTCTGGCTATGCTGCAAAATTAACTGGATGTGACAATGTTGAAGTGATTTTTGGACCAGCATACAAAGGCATTCCTTTTGTAGCAGCTACAGCAGTGGCACTGTCTCAAAATCATGGCGTAAGCGTGCCGTGGGGCTTTAACCGTAAAGAAGCCAAAGATCACGGTGAAGGTGGTGTGCTGGTAGGTGCTTCAGTTGCAGGAAAAAAAGTCTGGATCATTGATGATGTGATCACAGCTGGTACTGCGATTCGTGAAGTGGTCACTATCCTGAAAAATGCTGGTGCACAAATTGCAGGTGTACTGGTTGCTCTTGACCGTCAGGAAAAAGGTCAAGGTGAATTATCCGCCATTCAGGAAGTGCAAAAAGAACTAGAAATCCCAGTACATGCACTGATTACCATGAAAGATTTAATGAATTACCTAGATGCAAAAGGCGATAATGATGCATTGGCGAAGATGGAAGCTTATCGTGTGAAATACGGAATCTAAGACCTGATTCACCAGATAAAAAGTAAAGTCTTAGTAATCTAAGGCTTTACTTTTTATGGGAAGAAAAATTCTGTTCAGGCGACTGTATTTGAAAGAAATAATAAGATAGAAATTTTGATCTAGATAAACTTTAAATTCGATAAGTTATATTATCTTCTTCAAAATTAAATTCTATCTAAATATTCTTCTCAATATATAAATCTTGATCAAAATTTTTCTATCAAAAAAGAACAATATTTTTAAAAGAAACTCATTAAAGCATGAATTAAACCTCATAAAGTCTCCTTACAAATAAAATGAATAAGATAGTTATGATCATTGTTTAAAAATTGTAATCCGTCTATATTAAAATAAACATTAAGTAATTAATTATAAGAATTTCATAATTTTAATTAATTTAAAATAAGAGTGCTAGGAATGGATTACTGGAACAGTGTTTTATTTGTATCGATTATAATGGTGGTAGGTTTAGCCATTATTGTCATGCTAGTGGGCTACAAGATGTGGAAAAACCTAGTGGTGACTTTACTAATCTCTACAACAATTGGTTTTCTGATTATATGTACTATTAACTTTATCTTTGGGGAAAATTTGCATTTGCCTTGGATTCCCGATCAGAGCTGGCATCATAAAATCACCTTGGAAATTGCCCTGATGAGTTTACTGATTGGTGGGGTCAGTACCTTTATTATTATGCTGGGAACCATGATTTCGAAAAATAATCGTTAAATTATAAAATTAGATGCATTTGCAAACAAGGTATTATTATTTTTTATTCAGGTTTTTAATCAATTTTATATCAAGATAAAATACTTAGGGTGAGTATATATACTGATTTGATTTAGAAGATATTAATCTTCGTGTATTTCACATTTTTTGCAGTCCAATAAGACGCCCAGTTTTTCTTTACGGCCTTGTTCGGTCATGACCCAAGGACGGTTTTGCCAAGGTGGATCATGCCGCACATGCTGACCATGACCACAGGTCAGTTCAGCGACCCAATGATTTTCTTCATCCAGATGAAAGCCGACAATTGCCTGCTGCATGATAAATGCTCTTGTTGATTAAAGTATTTAAGCATTTATACAAAATTAGTCATGCAAAATCACCATAAACAAAAGAAACTGCACAGGCTATACTCCTTGCTAATGTATTTTTAAGAAAGAGCACACAGACATGCGCGTACTTGTTGTGATGGATCCCATCGAAAATGTAAACCTAAAAAAAGATTCAACCATGGCCATGTTGTGGGCAGCTGCACGCCGTGGACATGAACTCGGTTATGCATTACAGCAAGATTTATATATCGACCAAGGTAAGGCCTTTGGTCTGATCTCGCCTTTGCAGGTATTTGAAGACTATAACCATTACTACGAACTGGGTGAAAAGAAAAAAGAGTCGATTGCGGCTTATGACGTGGTGCTGATGCGTAAAGATCCGCCATTCGATATGAACTTTGTTTATACCACTTATATTCTGGAACAGGCAGAACGTGAAGGAGCATGGATTATCAACAAACCGCAAAGCCTGCGTGACTGCAATGAAAAGCTGTTTGCTACTCAGTTCCCGCATCTGCAAGTTCCGACTTTGGTAACGTCGCAACAAAGCCTGATCCGTGAATTTTTAAAAGAGCATGTTGATGTGATTGTAAAACCATTGGATGGTATGGGCGGTACCGGAATTTTCCGTCTCTATCAGGATGGTATCAATATTGGCTCTACTATTGAGATTCTGACCAACAATGGTAACCAGCCGATTATGGCACAGCGTTATATTCCTGAAATTGTAGAAGGGGATAAGCGTATCCTGATGATCAATGGCGAACCAGTGCCGTATTGTCTGGCCCGTATTCCGCAAAATGGTGAGGTACGCGGCAATCTGGCGGCAGGTGGTTTAGGCCAAGCACGTCCATTAACTGAGAATGATAGAGCTATTGCAGCGCAAGTGGGTCCTTATCTCAGAGAAAAAGGCTTGGTATTTGTTGGTCTGGATGTGATTGGCAATTATGTCACTGAAATTAACGTGACCAGTCCAACCTGTATCCGTGAAATTGATACCCAGTTTGGTACCTCCATTGCAGATGATCTGTTTGATGTACTGGAAGCCGGTCTGGATCAAGCCTAAGCTTTCAATAAATAAAAAAAGAGTCTCATCTGAGGCTCTTTTTTTATTGGGCATAACGCTTGAATAAAAGCAAGGTCATTAAGATTCCTAATATAGAAAGGCTGGCGGTAACTGCCGCGATATAAGCCCAATTCTGTGTAGTCGAAACTAGTGCTGCCTCAAAGGCGGCACAAAAAATTGAGCACAGGCTGAAAGCTGTAAAACCAGATCCACACTGGCTGCTGCGGCATTGGCACGCGGGGCATGCTGCAAAGTAATGGCAAAAACAGTGGTCGGTATAATTCCACCAATCAGTGAAAACAGTACAGCACTTATAAACTGTAAGTCGAACATGAGCCATGAACTGGCTGCAAATGCCAGAAAGCTGCTGCACAGCATAGCTATAAATCCGGTGCTGAATAGCGTCTGGGGTTTCCAGCCACGTTGTAACAACATACCTGTACCAAAAGTGCCGCCCAGATTAGCAAGTACTACGATTGAAACCAGAACGCCTGCAACTTTTAAATCAATGCCGTGTTCGACGTACATGCTGGGCAGGAACCCGGTCACGGTAATCCACTGACTGGTATAACAGGCAAAAATAATAGCTAAACACAGAATGGGGGATGGGTGAGGGTAACTTTGATAATCTGCCAGAATGAAGTATTTGACGGTACTGGTTGAGTAGTCGTGTTGGGTGTAAATGTGGCTGAATCTATTTGTAGGTACCGTTTAATGATGCCTGCAATGACCAAGCATAGACTGCCGAGAATGGCCCAAATATTTTGCCAGCTCAGGTATTCGAGTAAAACAGGAATACTAAAAACAGCCAGACTGACACCCACGCCCATATAGGAATTCCAGAGTCCCATTTTAAAATTCAGTGTTTCAGGCCGGCTGATCCGTTTTACAATTGCAGGCGCACACAAGGAAATAGTTAAAAATCCAATCCCTTCGGTAAAGCGGAAGAAATATAAGGCTGTGGGATGCTGAATCCAGAGGCCAGCGATACTGCTCAGTCCTAAAATGATTAATGCCAAAATCAGGCAGCGCTTTAACCCCACTTTTTCCGAAAAAGCACCAATACAAAGGGCAAACAGCATCCCGGCCCCTTGCACTAAAGATAGAGAAAACCCGGCTTGTGTAAAACTTAAGCCTAAATCCTGTTGCAGAATGGGAGTAACAGCAGACAGTTTACCGACATGCATGGCCGCCAGATAACCGGCTAAAATAATCCATAAGTCACGAATTGATATTTTTGACATCTATAATGCTTGAATCCATTTAAGGAATATACAGATCAATTTGAAAAAATTTATTTAGATATAGGAATAACATAAAATTTTATTCAGATTTATATGATTTAGGCATAAGTTAATAGGATGAATTAAATGGAAAAATGGACAGTAAATAGTGAAAAATATATAGATTTAGGGGATAGCTAAAAAAAGATCAAATAAAAAATATTCAAAAATTATGCTTATATTTCACTTAAGTCTAAGGAAAAATGCAGACCTTATAATAAAACTAGTTTAAACTTTAAATTAGTATGAAAAAAACAATGAAACGCTTGTTGAAATAAGGTAAATAAACTTTCAAGGGCAAGCGTTTGTGATTACAATTGATGACTTAAATTAGACCTCCTGTTTCATTTTTAAAATTGAAGAATTAGACCGTGACCGACGCTCAGCAAAAACAGCTTAAACATGTCATGATGATGGCCGCAGGTACGGGTGGACATGTGTTTCCAGCGTTAGCCGTTGCAAAAGATTTACAACAACAAGGAATCGAAGTGTCCTGGTTGGCAACACCAGCAGGCATGGAAAACCGATTATTAAAAAACCATAATATTCCAATTTATCAAATCGATATTCAAGGTGTGCGTGGCAATGGTTTTGTGCGTAAAGCCTTGGCCCCCTTTAAAATTCTAAAAGCCACTCTTAGTGCCATGAAGCATATGAAACAGCTCAAAGTCGAAGCTGTTGCAGGCTTTGGCGGTTATGTGGCAGGACCGGGTGGTCTGGCAGCGCGGATCCTAGGTATTCCTGTAATTATTCACGAGCAAAATGCAGTCGCGGGTTTTACCAATACCCAGTTGTCACGGGTCGCTAAAATAGTATGTCAGGCTTTTCCTAATACTTTTCCGGCACAAGATAAAGTGGTGACCACTGGTAACCCTGTACGTAAAGAAATTACAGAAATTTTAAATCCGTCCTGGCGTTATCAGGAGCGGGAAAAAGCTGGCCAGCCGCTACGAATTTTAATTGTTGGTGGTTCACTTGGGGCACAAGCCTTAAATGAACGCGTGCCGGAAGCCTTGAAACAGTTGAATGTGCCGTTAAATGTCTATCATCAGTGTGGTCAAAATCATGCTGAAGCAACGCGCGCACGTTATGCAGACAAACCAGCCTCCTTGCAGGTTGAAGTTCAGCCTTTTATTGAAGATATGGCTCAAGCTTATAGCGATGCCGATCTGGTCATTTGCCGTGCCGGTGCATTGACGGTTACTGAAATTGCAACTGCTGGCGTAGCTGCAATTTTTGTACCGCTACCAAGTGCAGTTGATGACCATCAGACTGCGAATGCCAAATTCTTGGCCAATCAGCAGGCAGCCAAAATCTGTCCACAGGCCACTTTGACGCCAGACAGTTTAAAAACCTTATTAGAGCCGATGCTTGACCGTCAGGTATTGATGGAAATGGCGGTAAAAGCACGCCGTCAGGCTCAACCCGATGCGACCCAGCATGTGGTCCGTTTAATTCAAGAATTGTAATCCGAGTAAATTATGTCTCCAGTAACCCCAGCAGACCAAGCAAAGAAATTAATTAAAGTCCCGGAAATGCGCCGGATCAAGCATATCCATTTTGTAGGGATTGGTGGTGCAGGGATGTGCGGGATTGCAGAAGTACTGAAAAACCAGGGGTATAAAGTTTCTGGTTCAGACATCAAAGCCTCTAAAACTACGGCTCAATTAGAAGAAAATGGTATCAAGGTCTATATCGGCCATGCAGCCAGCAACATCAAAGGTGCCAATGTCATCGTGGTATCTACCGCGATTGATAAGGAAAACCCGGAAATCAAGGCAGCCCTTGAAACCCGTACACCGGTAGTCCGCCGTGCAGAAATGCTGGGTGAGCTGATGCGCTACCGTCACGGGATCGCGGTTGCAGGCACTCACGGTAAAACCACAACCACCAGTCTGATCACTTGTATGTTAGCAGAAGAAAATCTGGATCCAACTTATGTGATCGGCGGCTTGCTGAACCGTACTGGTGTGAATGCCGCTTTGGGTGCGAGCCGTTATATCGTGGCAGAAGCCGATGAGTCAGATGCATCATTCCTGTATCTAGAACCAATGGCTGCCGTGGTAACCAATATTGATGCTGACCATATGGATACTTATGGGGGTAGCTTCGATGTCTTGAAAGACACCTTTATCCAGTTCCTGCAAAAACTGCCATTCTATGGTTTGGCGGTTGTGTGTGGTGATGATGCCAATATCCGTGAAATCATGCCGCGTATTGGTCGTCCATTACTGACTTATGGTTTTAATGAAGACAATGACATTCGTGCTGTCGATGTTGTACAGGAAGGTATGCGCAGCCACTTTACCGTATTACGTAAAGATCGTGAGCCGCTACGTGTTGCTGTAAATCAACCGGGTCTGCACAATGTACTCAATGCCTTGGCTGCAATTGGTATTGCGACAGATGAAGGCGTATCCGATGCAGCTATTTGCCGCGCACTGGAAGGCTTTAGTGGCGTAGGTCGTCGTTTCCAGGTACAAGGCCAATTCGAGCTTGAAGGCGGTGATGTGAAACTGGTCGATGACTATGGTCACCATCCAAAAGAAGTAGAAGCCACTATTAAAGCCGCTCGTGCCAGCCATCCAGATCGCCGTCTGGTGATGATGTTCCAGCCGCACCGTTTTAGCCGTACCCGTGACTGTTTTGATGACTTCGTAGAAGTGCTTTCACAAGTCGATCAACTGCTCTTACTTGAAGTGTATCCGGCAGGGGAAAAGCCAATTGTAGGTGCAGATAGCCGTGCATTGGCTCGTAGTATTCGTTTACGTGGGGAAGTTGAACCAATTCTGATTGATCCGGTTGAGGGGAACCTGAGCCAAGTGATGAAAAAGGTATTGCAAGCAAATGACTTGTTATTAACCCAAGGCGCAGGTAATGTTGGAGCAATCTCAATCGAACTTGCTCAAAATCATTTATATGTAAAGTAAAATAGTCATGTTATGACTAATTGAACAGATTCAAAAAGTTTAAGGATATAAACGTGTCAAATGCTTCAAAATTCGGAAAAGTTGCCGTATTGCTGGGTGGTAAATCTGCAGAGCGTGAGGTTTCGCTAGATAGTGGAACCGCCGTACTTGAGGCATTAGTGCGTTCTGGGATCAATGCAGAAGCGTTTGATCCACAAGAGCGTAGTGTTACCGAGCTGGTAAATTATGATCGTGCGTTTGTGGTATTGCATGGTCGTGGCGGTGAAGACGGCCAGATTCAGGGTGCGCTGGAATGGTTGAATATTCCATATACCGGTACAGGCGTACAGGGTTCTGCCATTGGTATGGATAAAGTCAAAACCAAACAGGTTTGGCAGGGTTCAGAATTACCTACTGCGCTATACCGGATCGTGACCAAAAACTCGAATGCTCAAGAAATTGTATCTGCTCTAGATTTACCGCTGATCATTAAGCCTGTACACGAAGGCTCAAGTATTGGCATGAGTAAAGTTGAAAAAGTAGAAGACTTTGCCGATGCGATTGCCAAAGCGACTGAACATGATGCCGTGGTTATGGCAGAGAAATGGATCACAGGCCGTGAATTTACCATTGTGATTCTGAATGGTCAGGCTTTACCTGTCATTCGTCTGCAACCGCCAGAAGATGTGGCTTTCTATGACTATGAAGCTAAATATCAGCGTAATGATGTGGAATATGGCATTCCATGTGGCTTGAGCGAATCTGAAGAGAAAGAATTGCAAGCCTTGGCCCTACGTGCTTTCCAGGCAGTGGGTGCAAGTGGCTGGGGCCGTATTGATGCAATGCAGGATGAACAGGGCAAATTCTGGTTACTGGAAGTGAATACAGTTCCGGGTATGACCAGTCATTCTCTGGTACCAAAAGCGGCAGCAGCCGTCGGCTATAGTTTTGATGCGCTCTGTGTAGCGATTCTGGAACAAACATTAAACGGTGCGGCACACTAAGTTATGGCTCAACTCCCAGCAACCATGCGCCGTAAACGTGCTGCGATTACCTCAATTCACGACAAGCCGCCGACACGCAAAGAAAAACTGACCAACCTGGGTGGTTGGGCCTTGTTGTGTGTCGCGCTGGTGGTGCTGGCTTTTGGGATTTTTGGCCTGTACAAGGTGATGACTGATGCTCAGGTAGCAGAGCTGAAAGTGGCAGGAACGCGTTCAACAGCTGAAGAGCGCCAGGTCATGCAGTACGTATCACCGATTGTGACTGAAAACTATTTCACTTCGAACCTGGAATCGATTCGTGACCGCGCACTGGAATTGTCCTGGGTGGACCGTGTGGTGGTATCTCGTGCCTGGCCAGACAAGATTCATGTCCGGGTAATGCCGCATCATGCTATTGCCCGATGGGGTACAGGACGACTGCTGAGTGATAGTGGCATTATTTTCACTGAAGTCAGTCCTAAAGATTATTCAGCTTTACCGTTGCTGCATGGACCCTCTACTCATGCAAATACCATGATGCGACGTTATAATGAAATCAACCAGTTATTTTTACCACAAGGTATTCGTTTAAAAGAATTATATTTAACTGAACGAATGACATGGTTTATGCAGTTTGATTCAGGTTTGCGTGTGATTGTCGATAAAGACCAGACCATGAGCAAATTGCAACGTTTGAGTCATCTGTCCTATAGCGAACTAAAACCGGTATGGTCAAAAATTTCAGCGATTGACCTGCGTTATCGTAATGGATTGGCGATTCAATGGAAAAATTCAATTCCGCCTAAAATTGTAAATGGTCAATTTATTGTAACCATTAATGACACGGGCGTTGAGAATAATGTAACAGTAAAGCCATAATGACCGGCTTTAAAAACTAGAGGCCTTATAAAGCCATAAATCTAACAAACACGTAATGGTAGTAGTTAATAATGAGTGAAGCTGTTCCCTCGGTTGTGGCGATTGACATTGGGACACACAAAGTTTCAGTTTTGATTGGTAAGGTACACGCGCCAGACAATATCCAAGTGATTGGGATGGCGACCGCTCGTAACCGAGGCATGAATAAAGGAAAAATTGTCAGTCTCGATAAAGTCATTACCGCCATTAAAAACGCCGTACAAGAAGCGGAAGATATGGCTGAATGTCGTGTGCATTCTGCGTGGATTTCGATCCCAAGTGCTGAATTAAAAAGCTTTTATGCCTCGGGTCGTACCACCATTGATAATAGTGAACATTCAATTACGACCAGTGAAGTGGTGCGGGCACTTGAGCTGGCCAAAGCCAGTCATGTCACCTCAGATCACTATCTGGTCAGTGCGGTGCCTTTAGGCTTCGAGCTGGATGATGCACCGGAATGGGTACTCAACCCGATCCGTATGTCGGCACATAGCATGACCGGGCATTATCATTTGATGATGTTACCGATCAGCACCATGCAGAATATTGACCGCGCTTTAAAAGGGGCCAATATCGGTGTGGAGAAAATGGTGGTGTCCTGTCTGGCTACCGCTGAAGCCAGCCTGCTCAAAGATGAAAAAGAATATGGCGTGTGTCTGGTGGATATCGGTGCGGGAACCACCAATGTCGCTGTTTATCTGGATGGCCGTCTGGCGCTAACCCATACCATTCAGCGTGGTGGTGAGCATGTCACCCGTGATATTGCAGCGGTTTTACAGACGACTACAGAAGAAGCAGAACGTCTGAAATTGCTCTATGGCTGTGTTGACCTGAAAGTGGTTAAACCAGAGCATATGATTCAGTTCCAGGGCATTGATGGACCACAAACTATCAGCCGGATTGAACTGACTGAAATTATCATGGCACGTTATGAAGAAATCATGGGTCTGGTGCGTGATGAACTGGTGAACCATGGCGCAATGCAGGGCCTTTATCATGGTGTGGTGCTGACTGGTGATGCCAGTCAGATTGAAGGTATGGTCAGCTTTGTACGTCGTACCTTGGGTGTGTCCGCGCATCTGGGCAATCCGCCGGTACAGGTCTATGCAGATGAACAGCACCAAGCAGCTTTACGTCGTTCCCAGTACGCAACAGTGGCTGGTTTGCTGATGTTTAGCCAGAGTGATACCCAGGAAACCCTCGTTGAAACTGAAGACGGGGATAAGTTATCAGTTACACAGCGCATTAAACGGGCATGGTCAGGTTTTAACGAAACGTTAAAAGCGATCTTTTAAGCGATTTTTATTGTGAATATTGTTGGGAAGTTGTAGTTAATCGGGCTTGTACTTGACAAGTGCCTGCTTGAGCAGCATTCTTAAAAACAATTTTTATCAAGATTAAGGCAGTATACGGGCTTAGTGACTGCCAATTATGAATTAGGAATTTTATAGGTCATGGCCTCATTTGAATTTTTCGAAGAAGATCATAGCGATAGCAATGGTCAAGCCCGTTTCACTGTATTTGGTGTAGGTGGTGCGGGTGGTAATGCTGTACAGCATATGTTGCAGTCCGATATCCAGGGCGTAAAGTTCGTCTGTGCCAATACAGACAAACAGGCACTGGATCGCATGGAAGCCGAATTTAAAATTCAGCTGGGCGAGCAAAGTACACGTGGTCTGGGTGCTGGAGCAAATCCACAGGTCGGTCAAGCGGCAGCAGAAGAAAGCCGTGAACTGATCCGCCAGCAGCTTGAAGGTACCGATATGGTATTCGTTACTGCCGGTATGGGTGGCGGTACAGGTACCGGTGCTGCGCCAGTCGTTGCTGAAATTGCTAAAGAAATGGGTATCTTGACTGTTGGTGTGGTGACTACGCCATTCAACTTTGAAGGTAAACGCCGTTTGCAATCTGCCGAGAAGGGGATTGAAGCGCTAGAACAGCACGTAGATTCTCTGATCATCATTCCAAACCAGCGTCTATTGAAAGTCTTCCGTGATATTTCAATGAAGGATGCGTATAAAAAAGCGGATGATGTACTGTTGAATGCGGTACGTAGTATCTTTGATCTGGTGGTTCGTCCTGGTCACATTAACCTTGACTTCGCCGATCTGAAAACTGCAATGAGTACACGTGGTTATGCCATGATGGGTGTAGGCTTGGGTCGTGGTGAAAACCGTGCACGTCAGGCAGCAGAGCAGGCGATTCGCAGCCCATTACTGGATAACGTCACCATCATGAATGCCAAAGGTATTCTGATTAACGTGACTGGCGGTGATGACGTAACCTTCGGTGAAATTGAAGAAATTACTGATGTTGTAAACCAGATCGTGGATCTGGACGAAGGTCAGGTCTTCTACGGTACAGTATTTGATCCGGATGCACGTGATGAAATCAGTGTAACTGTGATTGCGACTGGTTTGACTCGCCATGCTGCAGATTCGGTTGAGCCAACTAAACGCGCGAATGTACAGGCAGCACGTCCATCATCATCCCCGGCAGTAGTTGAAGATGATGATGTACCGGCAATTCAGCGTCAGCAAAATGAAGCAGGTGCAGCAGCTAATCCTGCAGCTTCAGTTTCTAGCCCACGCCCAACACCAATGAGCATCCAAGATTACCTTAAAAATCAACAGCGTAAGTAATATGTAACAGCATGTGTTTACGATGATTGCACAGAAAAGGTGGCTTTAGAGCCACCTTTTGTTTTTTATCAATGGCCAAATATGCTAACGTATAGCGGTTTTATTGGTGAACAGATGATAAAAAGCATGTTGAAACAACGTACCCTGCAACGTATCGTGAAAGCGAGCGGAATCGGTCTTCATAGTGGGCAGAAGGTTATGATTAACTTTGTGCCACACCACGCCGATGGGGGCATTGTGTTTCGTCGTATTGATCTGCATCCACCTGTCGATATTCCTGCGGATGCCCTATTGATCCAGGAAGCCTTCATGTGTTCAAATCTGGTTCAGTCAAATGCCAAAGTCGGTACGATCGAGCATGTGATGAGCGCCATTGCGGGACTGGGCATTGATAACCTGATTATTGAAGTGTCAGCTTCAGAAGTTCCTATTATGGATGGTAGTGCCGGACCTTTCATTTATCTGCTCATGCAGGGCGGCTTGCAAGAACTAGATGCACCAAAGAAATTTATTAAAATTATTAAACCTGTTGAAGCCCTGATCGATGATAAATGGGCAATTTTTAGCCCACATGACGGCTTTCAGCTAAATTTCACTATTGATTTTGATCATCCTGCCTTCAAAAAAGAACATCAGTCTGCCAGCATCGATTTTTCTACAGAAACCTTTGTTTATGAGGTCAGTGAAGCGCGTACATTTGGCTTTATGAAAGACCTTGACTACTTGAAAGCCAATAATCTGGCTTTGGGTGCAAGCTTGGAAAATGCGATCGGTGTAGATGAAACCGGCGTGGTCAATGAAGAAGGTTTGCGTTTCTCGGATGAGTTTGTACGTCACAAGATTCTGGATGCAGTGGGGGATTTATACCTGCTAGGCCACCAGATTATTGCCAAATTTGATGGCTACAAATCAGGGCATGCTTTGAATAACCAACTATTGCGTAACGTGAAAAGTGTCCCAAGCAGCTATGAAATTGTAACATTTGATGACGTAACTCAATGTCCAATTAGTTATGTAACTATGACATAAGTCCTTGTCTTTGTGTCTTTGTGTTATAACTTAGCCGCATCTAATGTGATACCTGTCACATAAAAACAACATTGGAATTTATTACATCTCATTGCAATGTTACTTTTTATTGCTTGCCAAACGTAGTAAAGCTTGGCTAAGCTTAGGGTCGCTTATAAAGTCAGCAGCACCGCGGAGTAATTCCTGTGTTTCTGGACTCAAGGCTCTTTCAGATTTTTCTGGAACCGGTTGAACAGGGGATGGATTCCTTAAGCAAACCTGGATTTTAGTGAGATCTTTTAATTCGTTTATTTGAGAGAGTTGTGAGATGTATTGCTTTTGAAGATAGGCCAATTGAGAAATCATGGCTTGGTTTTCACCGGTAATCGTTAACACACCATTTTGATAGCAGGCAACTTGCCATTGTTCGGGTTGAGGCAATAGCGGTTGTACGAGTTTCGTAAGCTTCTGCCATGCAGAAACTTGTGATGAGAGAAACGAAAAGTTTCCTGTTTTTATCTGTTTTCTTGTTTTTTGAAAAACGTTGACAGGTTCCGACATACATAATTCCTACATGTTTATGTCTTAATCTTATGCGCTTCTTAAAGTGGATATCAAGGAAGAGATCTTCAAGAAACTCGATTAGCAGTTTAGAGAGGTTTTTTATGCATATGCCTATGCGACGTATCCTATTGGCATTTTCTATTTCGGTTTCAGCTGCTTCAGTAGCTTTTGCAGATTTAGTAGATCTGAATCAACAAGATGCTACACTTGACCGTCTTGAGCAGTTAACACGTACTTTATCGCAGGGTTCTTATACCCATCCTGAAGATATTGATATTCCCGCACAAACCAAATTAAATGTTCAGCTACGTGAAAAACCGGTTGAACTGAATAATCAGACCATTGCCCAAAAATATGGCAATTCTTCATCCAGCAAAGTTGCATCTTCAAATAACCCTTATTCATGGCTAGTGGCTCATCCATTACCAGACATGAAACGTGTCAGCTCAAGTTTCGGTGGTCGTACCATGGGTGGCCGTGCTGAAAATCACTCAGGCCTGGATCTGGCTGCTGCAAGCGGTACACCGATCTACGCAACTGGTCCTGGTATCGTAACCAAATCGGGTTGGGGTACAGGTTATGGTCAGTATGTCGAAATTAACCATGGTAATGGATACCTTACTCGTTATGCCCATGCTTCACGCTTGATTGCACGTGTGGGAGATCAGGTGCAAGCCGGTGATCATATTGCGAATGTAGGTTGTACAGGTCGTTGTACAGGTCCTCATCTACACTATGAAGTAGTAAAAGACGGTCAACGTAAAAATCCTTCAACTTATTTAGCAATGTTACCTTAAACGTAGCTTTGCTCAAAATAACTGAAATACTTTAATGCGTCTGATACTTGATACTCATAAAATATCAATCAAACCGCTTTTAAGGCAATTAGGCTGAACATTTCTTCTAGGGAGTAGAGAAGGAGTTCGGTCTAATTGCTTTTAGATATTATATTATCACCGAGAATTATAACTGTCGTATAAAAAATCGCCATCATTGACTTCTTTTTGTTACTTTGTGTAATAAAGTGTCAATGGATATTTAGATAATAAATAGTACTCCAGAACCGCATTCAGCCAGAGCCATACCTGCATAAGCCGTAAATATGATACATATAAGTGATCAATTTGGCTTTCAGGAACTGTAGATTATGGCGTTTTATGGAGATACCGACGCTCAAGAAACCCAAGAATGGCAAGACGCTTTTGACTCCGTTTTGCAGCACATGGGAACCGAGCGCGCCGCCTTTTTACTTGAAAAACTTTATCAACGCGCAATTGCCAAACATGTTCCTATTCAGCGTTTAAATACTCCCTACTTAAACACTATTTCTGTAGAAGAACAACCTGCGATGCCGGGCGACCAGGATATGGAGCGCCGTATTCGCGCGCTGATCCGCTGGAATGCTTTGGCAATGGTGCTTCGCGCAAATAAATCCGGTGATGACCTGGGTGGTCATTTGGCCAGCTTTGCTTCATCTGCCACTTTATATGATGTGGGTTTTAACCATTTCTTCCGTGCCAATAACGACAGCTTCGGTGGCGACCTGATTTACTATCAAGGTCACTGTGCACCGGGGATTTATGCCCGCTCATTTTTAGAAGGCCGCTTAACTGAAGAGCATCTCAATAATTTCCGTCGTGAAGTCGGCGGTAAAGGCCTGCCTTCTTATCCTCATCCTTACTTGATGCCAGACTATTGGCAGTTCCCGACGGTATCGATGGGTCTCGGTCCAATCATGTCGATCTATCAGGCTCATATTCAAAAGTACCTGATGAACCGTGGCCTGATTAAGGAAGAAGACCGTAAAGTCTGGGCCTATCTGGGCGATGGCGAAATGGATGAGCCGGAAAGCTTAGGCGCGATTTCACTGGCGGGTCGTGAGAAGCTGGACAACCTGATCTGGGTGGTGAACTGTAACTTGCAGCGTCTAGATGGTCCGGTACGTGGTAATGGCAAGATCATTCAGGAACTTGAGTCATTATTTCGTGGTGCTGGCTGGCGCGTGATTAAAGTTGTCTGGGGTCGTCATTGGGATCCGCTACTGGATAAAGACAAATCTGGTGCACTCAAAGCGATTATGGAAGAAGCAGTAGATGGTGATTACCAGCGCTACCAGGTGAAAGGTGGTGCCTACGCACGCGCACATTTCTTTGGTAAATATCCAGAAGCAGAAGCTTTGGTTAAAGACCTGAGCGATGAAGATATTGATAATCTGAACCGTGGTGGTCATGACCCGTACAAAGTCTTTGCTGCCTATGCAGAAGCGACCAAGGCCAAAGGTCAGCCAACGGTGATTCTGGCAAAAACCGTAAAAGGTTATGGTCTGTCTGATGAAATTGAAGCAGTGAATAAGACGCACCAAATCAAGAAAATGCAGCTGGAATCATTGAAATACGTACGTAACCGTTTCAACCTTCCTTTTACTGATGAACAACTGGAAGAAATCCCATTCTACCGCCCAAGTGAAAACTCGCCTGAAATTAAATACATGAAGGCACGCCGTGAGGCACTGGGTGGTTATCTGCCAGCACGTCGCAAAGAAAGCGAATCTTTACCGATTCCTGAGCTTTCTATTTTTGATGCTGTGTTCAAAGGTTCAAATGGTAAAGAACAGTCCACCACCATGGTCATGGTTCGCCTCATCTCTGCCTTATTAAAAGAGAAAGCGATCAAGGACCGTGTGGTCCCGATTGTTCCGGATGAAGCACGTACTTTTGGTCTGGAAGGGATGTTCCGTCAATTGGGGATCTATGCAGCGCATGGTCAACAATATACCCCTGAAGATCAGGAACAGTTGATGCATTACCGTGAAGCCAAAGACGGTCATATGTTACAGGAAGGGATTAACGAAGCCGGTGCAATGAGTGCATGGGCAGCCTTGGCGACCAGTTATTCAACCAATAACTTGCCAATGATCCCGATGTACATGTACTACTCAATGTTTGGCTTCCAGCGTATTGGCGATATTGCCTGGGCAGCAGGTGATGCACAGGCGCAAGGTTTCTTGTTGGGTGCAACCGCTGGCCGTACTACCTTAAATGGTGAGGGCCTGCAGCATCAGGATGGTCATTCACACATTCTGGCCAATACCATTCCGAACTGTGTCTCTTATGACCCGTGCTTTGGCTATGAGCTTGCCGTAATCGTGCATGATGGTCTGCAGCGTATGTATGTGAATCAGGAACGTGTGTTCTATTATCTGACCTTGATGAACGAAAACTACGAACATCCACCAATGCCACAAGGTGCAGAAGAAGGCATCAAGCGTGGTATGTATCTGCTGGAAGAAGACGAAAAGGCGACGGTTCAGTTGATGGGTTCAGGCGTTATTCTGCGTGAAGTCATCAAGGCCGCAAAAATCCTGCGTGAGGAATATCAGATTCATGCCAATGTCTGGAGTGTGACCAGCTTTAACGAACTGGCTCGCGATGGTATGGCATGTGAAGAATATAACCGCCTGCATCCATTGGCTGAAGAAGCGAAAGAGCCATGGGTATCTCAGCAGTTACGTGACAAGGACGGTATTGTGGTATCGGCCACCGATCACATGCGCGCCTATAGTGAACAGATCCGTGCCTATCTTCCAGACAGTCGTCCGTTCGTAGCCTTGGGTACCGATGGTTATGGTCGTTCAGATACACGTGGCAATCTGCGTAGCTACTTTGGTGTCGATGCTGCGCATATTGTCGTGGCAACCCTGAAGAAACTGGCAGATGAAGGTGAAGTCGATGCACGTTTAGTGAAAGACGCGATCTCTAGCTTTGAGTTAGATACTGATCGTCCGGTGGCTTGGGCACCTCAGGCGACTCCTGAATTGCATCCAGTTGCTGACTACAAAGAGGAGAACTAATCATGCAAATTACGACTCCAGATATTGGTGTAGATAAGGCAACTGTGGCAGAAATCCTGGTGAAGGTGGGTGACATCATCGCTGTAGATGAAAGTATTGTGCTGCTGGAATCAGATAAAGCCTCTGTTGAAGTGCCAAGCACTTCAGCAGGTGTAGTTAAAAGCATCCTGATCAATCAGGGTGATGAAGTATCTGAAGGTACTGTCCTGATCGAACTGCAGGCTGAAGATGATGCCGGTACGGTAGAAAGTCAGGAAACTGATGCTGCTGACAAAACTTCGGAAAATACCCCAACTGAATTGCCTGATGAGGAAATCCTGCAGGAAGTGGCGACACATCAGCTTAAAGCCTCTAGTCAAAATGAACAGTCCTCTCAATCGACTTCTACATCTACTGTAGAAGTGAAGTTGCCGGATATTGGCGTAGAAAAGGCCTTGGTGGGTGAAATTCTGGTTCAGGTTGGCGATGAAGTTGAAGTTGATCAAAGCCTGGTCGTGGTTGAATCTGATAAAGCGACAGTTGAAGTACCAAGTACGGTTGCTGGTACTGTAGAGGCGATTCATATTCAGGGGGGCGATTCAGTCAAAGAAGGAGTGCTGATTCTGACAGTGAAAACTACAGATTCGGCACCAGCTGCTGAGCAAGCAGCGCCTCAAGCGGAAGAAAAGCCAAAAGCTCAAGCAACACCTGAAGTCAAAACTGAAACAGCACCCCAACAGGCGGCATCCCCTGCAGGCGATATTGAAGTAAAAGTACCTGACTTGGGTGTAGACAAGGCAGCTGTAGCAGAAATTCTGGTACAGGTCGGTGATACGGTGGAGAAAGACCAGAGCATCATCGTGGTCGAGTCAGATAAAGCGACAGTAGAAGTGCCAAGCACGACTGCCGGAGTGATTAAGGCGATTCATGTTGAGCTGGGCCAGAATGTTTCTGAAGGCGTGGCACTGATTACGATTGAAGCTGAAGGACAGGCATCACCTGCTGCTCCAGCGGAAAAATCAGAAGCACCTGCAGCTAAAGCTACGCCTGCACCAGCCGCAGCGCCAAAAGCTGACACTGCTGCTGTGACGCCTGAAATGCATAGTGCAGACAAGCTTAGCAAAGAGCAGAATGCTGCCAATGCCAAAGTTTATGCGGGTCCTGCTGTGCGTAAACTGGCTCGTGAACTGGGTGTGGTATTGGCAGAAGTGAAAGCTTCTGGCCCGCATGAGCGTCTAATGAAAGAAGACCTATTTGCGTATGTGAAAGATCGTCTGACTGCACCGCAAACAATAGCTGCACATGCGGCAGCTGCAGCTCCTGCAGGCTTGCCAAAACTGCCTGATTTCAGTGCTTTTGGTGGGGTAGAAGAGAAAGCTTTGACGCGTCTGCAACAGGTTTCGATTCCGCAGTTATCGCTAAATAACTACATCCCACAAGTGACCCAGTTTGATGCAGCAGACATCACTGAGCTGGAAGCTTGGCGTAATGAGCTGAAAGGCAACTTCAAGAAAGAAGGTATTGGCCTGACCATTATGGCTTTCATTATCAAGGCTGTGGCTTATCTTCTCAAAGAAGAGCGCGAGTTTGCCGGTCACCTGTCTGATGACGGTAAATCGGTATTGCTACGGAATGAGATCCATATGGGCATTGCGGTTGCGACACTACATGGTCTGACTGTTCCTGTATTACGTAACCCGGACCAGAAGTCGATTAAGCAGATTGCTATTGAGCTGGGTGAGTTAAGCCAGAAAGCGCGTGACAAGAAATTGTCACCTAAAGATCTGCAAGGGGCGAATTTTACCATTACCAGCTTGGGTTCAATTGGTGGTACAGCATTTACGCCGTTGGTGAATTGGCCACAAGTGGCGATACTGGGTATTTCTCCAGCAACTATGCAACCGGTATGGAATGGTGAGGGCTTTGATCCACGTCTGATGCTGCCATTGTCGTTATCTTATGATCATCGGGTAATTAATGGTGCAGATGCTGCACGCTTTACCAATAAGCTGACCAAGCTATTAAAGGATATTCGTACGCTCTTGATCTGATTCATGAATGTTTAAAAATAAAGACCCTGCTTCGGCAGGGTTTTTTTAATATGACAATTTGTAAATATAAACACGGTTGGCTATAATGGGCGCACTTCATTGGGGAGTAGCCGCCTTTTGCGCAAAGCAGAAGGGTGATGGTCAACATATTTGCTCAACAGGGCATGGTCATCATAGCAAAGAACCAAATGAGCTTCTCGAAGCTTTCTTTTGTTGGCAAGACCTTTGATTTACCACTCTGCAGATATGGCTGGCAGGAGGGGTGAGTCATAGGTATGTAAATTGCTGGCCAGAGAAACACATCATGCTTTCTGCTTTTCTGATCTCATTAGCTGTTGTTGCCTTATCTGAAATGGGCGATAAAACGCAACTGCTTGCTTTATTACTTGCCGCACGTTTTCGTAAACCTGTTCCAATTCTCTTCGCAATCTTTTTGGCGACAGTCGTCAACCATGGCGTTTCCGCAGTCTTAGGTCAATGGATCACCACAGTGCTTAGCCCAACAGTCTTGCTGTGGATTGTATCGCTTGGTTTTATTGCGATGGCGGTGTGGATGTTAATTCCCGATGAATTGGATGATGAATCAGAAAGTATCAATAAATGGCAAAAATATGGGGTATTCGGTGCCACATTTGTGTTGTTTTTCTTGGCAGAAATCGGAGATAAAACTCAAATTGCAACAGTCGCTTTAGCCGCGCGCTTTGACAGTATTGGTTGGGTCACTTTGGGTACTACGATCGGTATTATGTTGGTAAATGCACCAGCGGTATTTATTGGTAATAAATTGGCAGAAAAATTACCAATTTCGCTCATTCATAAAATTGGCGCTTTGGTTTTCTTAATAATTGGTCTGGCAACATTGGCACAACACTATTTATTTTGAGTGTTAAAGATATCGTAAATCCTGAGCTAATTGCTCGGGATTTTTTGCCTAAAAATATGACTTAATTAACTGATATTATAGATAATATTGATCTGATTTTTATTGTAAGTTTCTCTAAATAAATATATGTTATTCACCTATAGAATATACATTTTTTACATAAAAATTTTGGGGAATGGGCATGGCTTTTGAACGTACTACATCACAAGTACTTTATGATGATGGAACGCATAAATGCATCAGTTTTACCAGCTTGGTAAAAGGTGAAGGTGTACAGGCAAACCAATTCCTGATTATTGATAATGAGCGTGCTGCAGTACTTGATCCGGGTGGTGATTTGACCTATGTACCGTTGACCATGGAACTGAACCGCTATACCCGGTTAAGCAATCTGGATTATGTGATGGCATCGCATCAGGATCCGGACATTATTACGTCCATGCCGCGCTGGCTGGTCTATACCGAAGCCAAAGTCGTAGCTTCCAAGCTCTGGGCGCGTTTCTTACCGCATCTAAATTCAGCCTTTATGAGTGACCGTATGAAAGGTAACTGGCTGGATCGTCTGGTTGAATTGCCGGATCATGGTCAGATCATTCCACTCGGTCAATCCAGCATTATTGCCATTCCAGCACACTTTTTACATTCAGTCGGTAATTTCCAGTTTTATGACCCGATTGCCAAGATCCTGTTTTCTGGTGATATGGGCGCGTCAATGATCGAGGATGCTTCAAAGCCACTGGAAAATTTTGCGGCGCACATTCCGAAAATGAAGGGATTTCACCAACGCTACATGTGCAATAACAAGGTGATTCGTTTATGGGTGCAGATGGTACGTACCATGGATGTCGACATGATTGTGCCGCAGCATGGAACACCATTTGTGGGTAAAGAACAGATTAACCAGTTTCTGGACTGGATTGAAACACTGGAATGTGGCACTGATTTAATGGATGAAACTGTTTTTACTTGTCCTGAATAGTTCAAGAAAATTTTAAATTTTTTCTTGAGTAGAAAAACAACATTTTTTATATTTTCCGCCTGCAAAAAATTGTTTTTGATGACGAGAATTTATAAGAAATGTTGTCTCAAGTTCCTACACAAGATGCATGTTTAAGTTGTGGCGCATGTTGCGCCTATTTCAGGGTTTCATTTTATTGGGCAGAGGGGATTCCCATGCCTGAGCACTATACTGAACCTGTCACTTCCGTTTATTCATGCATGGCGGGAACCAATCAAAAAAATCCGCGTTGTATTGCGCTCGAAGGTAGCATTGGCGAACAGGTGAGTTGTGGCATGTACGAACTACGTAGCTCATCCTGTAAAGAAGTTCAGGTTGCTGATGTGCAGTGTAATAAAGCCCGCATGGCACACAATATGATTCCCTTCATCCAGATCGATCGGGATGAAGCCGAAAATGATGATAATTTCGAACGGGTGAGCTAAATCCAAACTCAAGATTTAAAAAGCAGGGTATGGACTCTGCTTTTTATGGGAGAAAAAATTAGTAAGGGATTTTGTAAACCGAATAAATATGATGACTGCTCTGGCATATTTAAATTATTGATTGAATAGTCAAATTTACAGGTTTAGATATTCGGATTAAATCTAAGTCCAGATTTAGACAAAATAAATTTTGCAATTGCAATGAAATTTAGAGCTAAATTTGTTTATAATAGCGCACGGAAATTACCAGTGAGACTGTTATGTTGACCATCGTTCAAGACGCGTTAACCTTCGATGATGTCCTATTACTCCCTGCCTACTCTACTGTTCTCCCAAAAGATGTCTCTCTAAAGACACGCCTGACTCGCGGCATTAACCTGAATATTCCACTTGTTTCAGCAGCTATGGATACTGTGACTGAGTCACGTATGGCAATTGCGATGGCACAAAATGGCGGTATCGGTATTTTGCATAAGAACATGGATATTGCTGCCCAGGCCGCAGAAGTACGCCGTGTGAAAAAATTTGAAGCCGGTATGGTGAAAGATCCGATCACAGTTACCCCAGAAACTACAGTACGTGAACTGATCGCTGTGACTCAAGCGAATAACATCAGCGGTGTGCCCGTGGTTAAGGACGGTAAAGTGGTGGGTATCGTGACAGGCCGTGATACACGCTTTGAAACCAATCTGGAACAGCCGGTCAGTAATATCATGACAGGTCAAGACCGTCTGGTGACTGTGCGTGAAGGCGAATCGAAAGAAAACATTCAGGCCTTATTGCAAAAAAACCGTATTGAAAAAGTTATCGTTGTTGGCGAAAACAACGAATTAAAAGGCTTGATCACGGTGACTGATTTCCGTAAAGCGGAACTTTATCCAAATAGCTGTAAAGATGATTTAGGTCGTCTACGTGTAGGTGCAGCAGTCGGTACTGGTGCTGAAACACCAAGCCGTGTAGAAGCACTGATTGATGCTGGTGTAGATGTGATTGTTGTGGATACTGCACATGGTCACTCTGCGGGTGTGATCGAGCGTGTACGCTGGGTCAAACAGAACTACCCACAAGTTCAAGTGATTGGCGGTAACATCGCCACTGGTGATGCTGCGCTTGCATTACTTGATGCGGGTGCGGACGCAGTGAAAGTGGGGATCGGTCCTGGCTCAATCTGTACGACTCGTATCGTGGCTGGTATTGGTATGCCACAAATCTCTGCAATTGATTCTGTTGCGCGTGCCTTGAAAGAGCAGATTCCATTAATTGCTGATGGTGGTATCCGTTTCTCTGGTGATATGGCAAAAGCGATTGGCGCTGGTGCAAGCACCATTATGGTGGGTTCATTAATGGCTGGTACTGAAGAAGCACCAGGCGAAGTTGAATTCTTCCAGGGTCGTTACTACAAAGCTTACCGTGGTATGGGTTCTTTGGGTGCGATGGCTGGTGCGACTGGCTCTGCTGACCGTTACTTCCAGGACTCTAAAGCCGGTGCTGAAAAACTGGTTCCTGAAGGTATTGAAGGTCGCGTACCGTACAAAGGTCCAATGGGCAATATCGTGCATCAGATGATGGGCGGTCTGCGTTCTTCTATGGGCTATACCGGTTCTGCAACCATTGATGATCTCCGTCAAAATGCCAAGTTTGTGAAAATCACATCTGCCGGTATGTCTGAGTCTCACGTGCATGATGTAACCATCACCAAAGAAGCGCCAAACTACCGTATGGGCTAACTTTCGCTGATTGTTTACTCTAAAAAAGCCGTCATCCTCATGACGGCTTTTTTGTTTTGGTGTACAGTGTTGCACAATGAAAAAGGATGATGTAAATCACCCGCTAAGAAGTGAGACAAAGCATGAGTTATTTTGGTACCGATGGTATTCGTGGAAAATTTGGTGAGTTACCGATTACACCTGAATTTGCCCTGAAATTAGGTTTTGCGGCAGGAAAAGTATTAAAACGAAATAGCAAAAAAAACAAACCATTGGTGGTACTGGGTAAAGATACCCGTTTATCGGGTTATATTCTGGAATCTGCGCTACAGGCAGGACTCAATGCGGCAGGTGTTTATGTGCATCTGCTTGGACCTTTGCCAACGCCGGCCATTGCCCATTTGACCCGTGCTTTGCATGCCAGCCTCGGCATTGTCATTTCTGCGTCACATAACCCATATTTTGATAACGGGATTAAGTTTTTCTCGAGTGAAGGCAAAAAACTGCCTGATGCTTTGCAGGATGAGATCAACCAGGAGCTGGAAAAAGAACTGGTGATCGAAGATAACGCGAACTTAGGTAAAAGTTTCCGCGTGAAAGATGCCAATGGCCGTTATATCGAATTCTGTAAATCAACCTTCCCATACCATTTAGACCTGAATGATTTAACCATTGTTGTTGACTGTGCCAATGGTGCAGCTTACAGCGTTGGCCCTGCGGTTTTCCGTGAGTTGGGTGCAAAAGTCATTTCCATCTATGACGAACCGACTGGTCTGAATATTAATGAGAACTGTGGTTCGACTCATCCAGAAAATCTGCAAAAAGCAGTGGTTGAGCATGGGGCTGATTTAGGCATAGCTTTCGATGGTGATGCAGACCGTGTGATCATGGTCGATAAAAATGGTGAGCAAATTACCGGCGATCATATTTTGTATATCCTCGCGACTCAGGCAAAAAACAAGCCGGCGGGTATCGTCGGTACCTTGATGAGCAATATGGCGCTGGAACTGGCGCTGGAAAAAGCCGGAGTAGAGCTGCTACGTGCTAAAGTCGGTGACCGTTATGTACTGCAAGGTCTGGAAGAAAAAGGCTGGTCGATTGGTGGTGAGCCATCAGGCCATATCCTGACTTTAGACAAGAGCACCACAGGCGATGCGATTATTGCTGCGCTGCAAGTCTTAACCGTGATGGTCGAGCAGAAGAAAGCACTGCACGAGTTAGTAGCTGATTTTAAATTATTGCCAAATGTCTTGGTGAATGTACGTCTGAATACCATGTTTGACCCGTACTCAGTGCCTGCTTTGACTGCAGAATTTAACAAAGCTGAAGAGCAGCTCAAAGGCCGTGGCCGTTTACTGATCCGTAAATCAGGGACTGAACCGGTGATCCGTGTCATGGTTGAGGGCGAGGATCTTGCAGAGGTGACCACACTGGCAAATTCATTGGCTGATGCGGTACGTGCCAACGCCGCTTAAATGGGGGAAGAGTAAATGAGCGATCTGATTAAGGATCTAAGTGAACTGCGTCTGAACTATCAAAAAGGCGAGCTACACGAAGATCAGGTCAATCCCAACCCGCATATGCAGTTTTTGCAGTGGTTTAACCATGCACTTGCTGCACAGCTGCATGAACCCTATGCCATGTCATTGGCAACCGCAAATGCACAGGGTCGTCCGCATGTGCGCACAGTGTTGCTGCGTGGTGCCACTGAAGCGGGTTATGATTTCTATACCAATTATGATAGTCAGAAAGGTCTGGATCTGGCCGAAAACCCGTATGCAGAATTACTGTTTTACTGGCAGGAACAGGAACGTCAGATCCGGATTAGCGGAAAGGTAGTTAAAATTTCGGAAGAAGAATCAACTGACTATTATCATAAACGTCCACGTGAAAGTCAGATCGCTGCTCATATCAGTACCCCGCAAAGCGGTATGGTTGCGAGTCGTGAAGAACTACAGCAACGTTTCTGGGATCTGCATCAGCAGGTCGCCAATCAGGAAGAGCTGGATAAACCGGGATTTTGGGGCGGCTATCGTTTGCAGCCAGATTATTATGAATTCTGGCAGGGCCGTCCAAACCGTTTACATGACCGCCTGAGTTATGAAAAAATCGATGGGGCGTGGAAACTACAACGATTGATGCCATAACAATGCCTAAACTTGAAATCAAGCAAAGACCTTTACTGACACGCCCTGAATCTTTTCAGGGCGTGCCTTCATTTGTAGCTGACATTCTGGCACGCCGTGGTGTGGAATCTGAACAGGAGCTGGAGCTTAAACTCAAGCATCTGTTGGCTCCGACCATGAAAGGCTTACCGGAAGCAATTCAGCTAATTGATCAGGCTATAGATACTGGCCAGAAAATCGTAATTGTCGGTGACTATGATGCTGATGGGGCGACCAGTACAACACTGATGGTTTTAGCCCTGCGTGATATGGGTGCCCATGTTGAGTATCTGGTTCCTGATAGGTTTAAGTATGGTTATGGCCTGACACCTGCGATTGCAGATCTGGCTTTTGCCAATTTTACGCCGGATCTTTTAATTACGGTGGATAACGGGATTTCCAGTCATGAAGGTGTGAAGCAGGCGCAGGATCATGGTATGCAGGTGATTATTACCGATCACCACTTAACCACCAAGCCTACACCTGCAGCAGAAGCTGTAGTCAATCCCAATCAGTTAGGTTGTGATTTTCCAAGTAAGGCCTTGGCGGGAGTGGGGGTAGCTTTTTATGTTCTGGCAAATCTATCGACTCATCGTAAAAAGCTCGGTAAATCTTCAATGGTTATTACCAATTATCTGGACCTGGTCGCTTTAGGCACTTATGCAGATGTTGCAAGTCTGGACTATAACAACCGTATTCTGGTGGATGCTGGCTTAAAACGGATTCAGCAGCATCTTTGCCGACCTGGTATCAGTGCTTTGCTGGAAATTGCTGGTCGTGATGCTGCCACGCTCAAAGCGCAGGATCTGGGTTTTGTACTTGGTCCACGTATTAATGCAGCGGGTCGTATGGAAACCATGGATATCGGGATTGAGTGTTTGCTCGCTCCGGATCTGGCAACCGCTTATCCACTCGCAGAACAGCTGAATAAACTGAATGTCGAACGTCGTCAGGTAGAAGGCAAAATCAAGCAGGAAGCTTTGACTGAACTGGAAAAAATCCAGCTGGATGAGAATACTTTGCCTGCCGCACTGATCATGTTTGAACAGCACTGGCATCAGGGTGTGATCGGGATTGTAGCGGGGCGTTTAAAAGAACAGTTCCATCGTCCAAGTATAGTCTTTGCTGCTGATGAAGATGGTATTCATATCAAAGGTTCAGCACGTTCCATTGAAGGGATTCATATCCGGGATAGCATTGAACGGATAGCAGAGCAGTATCCGCATCTGGTCAGCCATTTCGGTGGACATGCGGCCGCAGCAGGATTAACCATTAAAAAGCAGCATTTTGCTGAATTTAAACAGGTCTTTGAACAGCTGATTGCAGAGATGGATGAAAGCCTATTTACTGCTACGCTGTGGACTGATGGGGAACTACCGGTATCAGCTTTCCAAATTGAAACAGTCGATTTACTGCAAAACTTAAGTCCATGGGGGCAAAAGTTTCCTCAACCAATTTTTGAAGGCATCTTTAAGATTCTGGATTACCGCTGGCTCAAGGATGTACATCTGAAATTACGTGTTGCTTTAGAGAATGGACAGGTTGTGGATGCGATTGCCTTTAGTGCTATCAATAAATACAAATTTGATCCAATGAAGCAGCATGTACGTCTGGTCTATGAACTGGATAAAAATGTCTTTAATGGCAATGTCAGCCTGCAAATGCGAATTGCTCATCTGGAGCAATAAATTATTCAAATAAAAAAACCGCCCAATTGAGCGGTTTTTTTAACTTTTAATCTTGCAGATTAGAAGCGGTATGCACCACGTACACCAAAGATATTGCCTTCGTCAGCAAAATCAATTGAACCTTCTAGGCTAACTTGCTGATTGAAGAATTTCTTCGCGCGAATAGTGAAGACATCACTATTATCAATATCGGAATCAGAGTAACCCAGACCAACGCTGAAGGTTTTGTCTAAATATAAATCTGCGCCGAGGCTATAAGCATCAAGATCACCGAAGCTTGCACCACCTTCAAAGTTCATGTCATATTGACCGACTTGAGTAACATATTTGGCACGTAAGGTTGGATCTACATCATCGCCTGCGTCATTGTCATAACCAGCTAGGCCAACAGCCAGTAATAGACCAGGAACCGGTAAATAACCTAATTCTGCTGAGTATATAGTTGTGTCATCATCACCAATTGGTGTATCAGTAGATGATTGACCAATATTACCACTTACATAAAAATCTGAATTTGGAACAAAATATTCAACACCTACATTAAATGTAGTCACATCAAATAAATCGTAATCAATATAAGAAACCGCTGCATTGATATTGCTTGCACGATTTAAAAATGCTGCTTCATTAAGAGGCGAGTTCTTAACTTGAACTGGATTGAAGTAGTAAGTTCCATCAATTGCGAAACCAGTAGAAGTATCCCCATTGTCTGGATCAACCAGAGCAATCGTACCGCCTACTTCAGTTTGATAAGCGTGAGCAGTTCCTAGGCTAGCAATAAGTGCTGTAGCAAGAGTAAGTTTCTTAAGCATTTAGATTTCTCTCTTTGTTATAAAAATATGACTGTTTGATTACAGTTGTAACAAATTGTACAGATAATAATCGCCCCGTCAATGTGCAAAAACTATCTAAATGCTTGTTTAAAGTGCAATAAAAAACCCATCCGAAGATGGGTTTTTTTATAATGAAATTTCTTAGTTTGGATTAGAAGCGGTATTTCGCAGCTAGACCAAATTTGTTGTAGTCTTGGTTACCAATTTCACCAAAACCTACACGACCTTCCAAGCTTACTTGTTCATTAAAGAATTTACGTGCACTTACACCAAATTCATTTGAGTCATAAGGGCCATTGTCTTTGCTTTGATAATCAGCACCAACACTTAAAGTTTTGTCGATGAAGTAGTCAGCTTTTAAGTTGTACTCATCTAGGTCGCCAAAGGCAGCGCCAGCTTCAAGGTTAATGTCTTTACCATTGCTTAAGGTAGTCACATATTTAGCACGTAAAGTTGGATCTACACCGTCATCATAGTCATTGTCATAACCTTTCACACCTGCTGCAATTAACAGACCTGGTGCAGGTAAATAACCGACTTCAGCACTATAAACGGTTTCGTCAAAATCAGGTGCATTGTCGTATTTAGAATCATCACGACCTACGTTACCACTCAAATAAAAATCTGAGTTTGGTACGAAGTATTCAGCACCTACACCATAACGGTGACGTTCTGAAGAGTCGTAATCATCATATTGATATTGAGCTTTCACATTGCTTGCACGGTCAAGGAATGCTGCTTCTGCTAATGGTGAATTACGTGTTTGAACTGGATTGAAGTAGTATGTGCCATCAACACCAAAAGAGCCGCTTGAGCTACCATTATCCGGGTCTGTTAGGCCTGCAGATGCACCCACTTCTACTTGATAAGCATGAGCTGCTGTACCTGTAAGAGCTACGGCTGAAAGTAATGCTGAAGCGATTGCTAGTTTTTTCATGCGGATACTCCCCTCTGAAAATATGGCTAAAATTAATACACTTTTTGTTACAACTTTAAGTCTAGACCAATTCCAATAATCGTCAATCAAAGGAAAGTTACTACATTGTGAGTAAGGTAATATTATGTAATTTTCATTTAATAACTAATTGAATTTAAAAACTAAAAATGAAATGTTTTGTTTTATTAAAAATGTGTAGATATTGTGGAGTGTATTGAAAATGCTATTTTTTATCTTGTTTTGTATGGATTTTAGGGTTTTAAAATGAATCAAAAACCGAGTATAAAAATACAGCGAAATATATTTAAGAATAGAATGAGAAAGTATTAAAAATAATATTTAGCTATTTTATCAAGCTGACAAATTTTGTAATTAAAAAATGTGCGATTAATATTTTCTTATTTAGCTTTAAAGATGGATTTATCGCTATAAATTGGCGAAATAGACTGTGATATAATATTGACCTAAGAATTTATACCTAATTTTGATTGAGAGAAATTCACGTGGAAATTAATCCTTATCTAAACCAATTAAAAGACTTAAACGAACGTGGTCAAACACTACGGGGGTATCTTTGACTACGATCTGAAAAAAGAGCGTTTAGAAGAAGTCCTGCGTGAATTAGAAGACCCGGCGATCTGGAATGACCAGAGTCGTGCTCAGGCCATGGCCAAAGAAAAAGGCGAGCTTGAAAATGTACTCAATGTACTGGACGGCTTAACCACCCAGCTTGAAGATGCTCAAGCGATGCTTGACCTTGCGGTTGAAGCAGATGAAGAGGCCATGCTTGAAGATGTGCAGGCTGAGCTGAATGCGGCTGAAGAAGAACTGGCGAAGCTTGAGTTCCGTCGTATGTTCAGCAACCCGATGGATCCAAACCCTTGCTATGTAGAAATTCAGGCAGGTTCAGGCGGTACCGAAGCACAGGACTGGGCGTCTATGCTGCTACGTATGTACATGCGCTGGATCGAACGTCATGGTTTTAAAGCTGAACTGATGGAAGAATCTGATGGGGATGTCGCCGGGATTAAATCAGCGACGATTCGTGTCGAAGGTGAGTATGCCTATGGCTGGTTACGTACCGAATCTGGTGTACACCGTTTAGTGCGTAAATCACCCTTTGACTCGGGCAACCGTCGTCATACGTCATTTTCTGCAGTGTTTGTCTCACCTGAAGTGGATGACAATATTGAAATTGAAATCAATCCTTCAGATGTCCGTACCGATACCTACCGTGCGTCAGGCGCGGGTGGTCAGCACATTAACAAAACTGACTCTGCAGTGCGTTTAACCCATATTCCAACCGGTATTGTGGTGGCATGTCAGAACCAGCGTTCACAACATGCCAACCGTGACCATGCCTGGAAGCAATTACGTGCCAAGCTATATGAGCTGGAAATGAATAAACGTAATGAAGCTGCACAGGCATTGGAAGATTCCAAGTCTGATATCGGTTGGGGTAGCCAGATCCGTTCTTATGTCCTTGATGATTCACGTATCAAGGATTTGCGTACAGGGGTAGAAACCTCCAATACTGGCGCAGTTCTGGACGGTGATCTGGACAAATTTATCGAAGCAAGCCTGAAACAGGGCCTGTAAGAAATCGTTTAAAAGCTGGCGTAACAAAGCTTTAACAGACTGTGACTCTTATATCTAAATTATTCGATATATAAATCGAAAAAATACGATATAATGGTTGCAGATGCTGAATGAAGTTTCGTTGCGCCACTGATTGTGATGTGCCTATGGACCTTGATCTAATTTTTAAAGCCTTAGCTAATCCGACCCGTCGACAAATTCTGGAGTGGTTAAAATCTCCGGAGCAATATCTGTCTGCGGAAGAGTGTGGTGGCTTTCAACGTGGGGTCTGTGCAGGTCAAATTGAACGTTTGGGCCAGGTTTCACAGTCCACCATGTCCAATCACCTGTCGGTGTTACAGCAGGCTGGCCTGATTACTGCGACCAAGCATGGACAGTGGTCATATTTCTCCCGCAATGAAACTTTGATTCAGCAATTTATCGAACACCTACAACAACACCTTTAACAGGTGGGAGTAACGATGGCTGAATTAAATTCTCCTTTAACGCTTGGTGCGTTAAAGCTTAAAAACCGTGTCATCATGGCGCCGCTGACCCGTAGCCGCGCAACTGCTGATCGCGTTCCAACCCCCATGATGGTTGAGTACTATGCACAACGTGCAAGTGCTGGTCTGATCATTTCTGAAGCGACAGTGATTTCCGAAGAAGCCAACGGCTATTTAAATACTCCAGGACTATTTACCGATGCTCAGGTCGAAGGCTGGAAAAAGGTCACTCAAGCGGTTCATGAGAAGGGCGGTCTGATTGTTGCCCAGCTTTGGCATGTTGGCCGTGTATCGCATCCGGATCTGTTAAATGGTGAAACACCAGTCTCTGCAAGTGCAGTACAACAGGCGGGTCATGTCAGCTTGTTACGCCCGAAGCGTCCATACGTTACGCCACGTCCCTTGGAAGTTTCTGAAATTCACGCGATTACCGAGCAATACAAGCAAGCTGCGATTCGTGCTAAAGAAGCCGGTTTTGACGGTGTTGAATTACATGCTGCCAATGGTTATCTGATTGATCAGTTCCTGCAAAGCAAAACCAATCAGCGTGAGGATGAATATGGCGGTTCAGTCGAAAACCGTACACGTTTCCTGCTAGAGGCAACTGATGCACTGATTGAAGTATGGGGTGCGGATCGAGTAGGGGTACATTTTGCGCCGCGTGGTGATGACCATGACATGGGTGATAATGATCCACGTGAAACATTTGGTTATGCCATGGAGCAACTGGGCAAGCGCAAGATTGCCTTCTTCTTTACCCGTGAATATCTGGCTGAAGACAGTATTTCCGAATATATGAAAGAGCGTTCTGGTGGAGTGCCTTATATTGCCAATATGCAACTGAGTCGTGAAGATGCGATTGAGCTGTTGGCAGCTGAAAAGGCAGATGCAGTCGCATTTGGTAAAGCCTACATTGCGAATCCTGATCTATACGAACGTCTGCTTCAAAATGCACCGCTCAATGAGCTGAAAATGGAAAATATGATCGGCAGTCAGGTGGCTGAAGGTTATATTGATTATCCAACTTTGGCAGAAGTTAAGGTATTAAGTACCATAGAATAATTCGAAATAAGAGCCACATCGATTAACATGTCGATGTGGCTCTGTTATATTTTGCCGATTGAATCTGTTTTGGGGCGCAATGTGGCTACTCCATTCTGGTATAACGCAGCCTTGGCGCTAGCGAAACCGCTTTATCAATCCCGTATACGTAAACGTGCGAACAGTCCGGAACAATTAGAACAAGAACTGCTGGAACGTTTTGGTCCTTTCCAGTCCCCTAAAAATCTACAGGCGATCTGGTTTCATGTGGTATCCGTAGGGGAAACCAATGCCGCTCAACCTTTAATTGAACATTACTTAAAACTTGGGCATCCGGTTCTAGTGACCAATACCACCAAGACCGGGCAGGCACGTGCCAAATCTCTCTTCTTGAAAGAACCTTATTTAGACTTATTCCAAGCTGTATATTTGCCAGCTGACCAAAAAAACCTGATTCGTGATTTTTATCAAAAATATCAGCCTAAGTTATTACTGTTGATGGAGACAGAACTCTGGCCAAATCTGATTGATCAGGCACCTGCTTTTAATGTGCCATGTCTGTTACTGAATGCCCGTCTTTCTGAAAAATCCGCCAAAGGCTATGGCAAAGTCAAAGGCCTAACCCGTGGCATGCTTAAGAATTTAACGGGCCTTTTGGCTCAGGATACAGCGACCCAACAGCGTTATATTGATCTAGGTATAGCTTTAGAAAAAACTCAGGTCTTGGGCAATATCAAGTTTGATATCACTGCACCGCAGCAGTTTATTGATCATGCTGCCCAATTGAAACAGGAATGGTCTCTGCAAGGCCGGAAGATCATTACTCTCGCCAGTACGCATGCCCCAGAAGAGCAGCAATTGATGTCTGAGCTTAAGACCGCACTGGATGCAGATCCGGCATTAGTTTGTATCGTAGTGCCACGCCATCCGGAACGTTTTGATGAGGTGTTCCAAGCTGCACAGTCTTTAGGTTTAAGAACTCAACGTCGTAGTCTGGGGCAATATATCAAAGAAGAAACTCAAGTGTATCTGGCAGATTCCATGGGCGAGATGTGGCTCTGGTATGCCTTGAGCCAAGCCTGTTATGTTGGTGGTTCTCTGAATGAACCGGGTGGTGGGCATAATATTCTGGAGCCGATTGCGCTGAATGTCCCGACAATTCTGGGTAAAAACTATTTTAACTTTCAGACGATTGTCGATGAGTTTGTTCAGGCGCATGCGGTAGAAGTCGTGCAGGATGCTAAACAGGCTGCTGAAACTTTGCTAGAAATTCTGAATAATTCAACTAAAGCTGAAAGTTTGAATACTGCTGCACAAAAGATTATGCAGCAAAATCAGGGTTCATTTGAAAAGTATATTCAGGTGATTGATCAATATCTTTGATTATATTCTGATTTGTGAAGAAGCTGATTTTCATGGATTAACTGTATAAGGTTAAAACTAAGCCTTAATCTTTATAGATTTAATGCTAGGGACTCTTCTTTCTTTTACTTTTGTTTCGGCAAAAGTAACAAAACCATTTGTCATCCACAAAACTCGTCATATACCATCTTTTTGCAGAGATATCGCAGAACCTATATAAGGCAAAAAGAGTCCTGCGTCGGACAGTTGTGGATGACGTTTCCGCGTATCCAGTGATGGATTTGTTGAGTTAATTTTTTATGAATATCGTCCTGCTTGATCCCCGCCAAACCGAATCTGATCTATGGTCAATTACGTCAAAGCGGCAGCTGGAACATTTGCAACAGCATCTGGAGGTTCAGGTTGGTGATACGCTGAAAGTTGGGATTCGGGAAGGAAAACGGTATGTAACTGAAGTTATCGAAATTTCTGAAAAAGCAGTTTTATTGAAACCGATTCAAGAAGAAGCAGTTCCTGCAAAGCTGCCTGTTACTCTAATTGTAGCTTTACCACGTCCTAAAGTTTTACGCCGTCTGATCATGGATGCTGTGACCATGGGCGTAGAGAAAATCATTTTATTGCATAGCTATCGGGTGGATAAAAGCTATTGGCAGACGCCATTTTTGCAGCAGCTGAATCATTATGTAGATCTTGGTTTAGAACAGGCAGGAGATACGCTTGCTCCGAAAATTGAGCTGTATAAACGCTTTAAACCTTTTGTCGAAGATATCTTGCCGGGACTCATTACAGCAGACCGTCCAGCCTTTGTAGCACATCCTTATGCCGAACAGCCGATGCCATACGCACTTCAGCATCCTTGCACGATTGTCATTGGTCCGGAAGGTGGCTTTATTCCGTATGAGGTCGATTTGCTCATAAAAAACGGCTGCCAGGCAGTGAGCCTTGGCAACCGTATTCTCCGTACTGAAACGGCGATTTCGTATGTTTTAGGTCGACTGTTTAGCGCGAGCTGAAGCATCCTCATGGCCATCGCCACGATAGACTTTCACTTCCTGTACCGGATATGGAATCGAAATGTTATGTTCAGCAAAGGCTTGAATCACCCGTTCCTGAACCGCACTGATTGAGGTGCCTATGCCTGTTTCAGTGGTATTGACCCACCATAAGGCTTTGAGGGTAATCGAGAAGTCTGCCAGTGCAATCACATTGACGCTAAATGCAGGTTGACTCAGGATGGTCGGATCTTTATCCAGAATTGCAGTAATAATATCCTTGGCTTTCTGGATATCATCTTCATAACCAATACCGACCGAAAATTCACAGCGGCGACGGGTATAAGCAGTATTGACCGTGACTGCACTGGTATAGACTGTGGCATTGGGGATGACGATACGACGGCCATCCGGTGAACGTAAAAAAGTTGCACGAATCTGGATATCTTCCACCGTACCTTCCATGCCATTGACGATAATATCATCACCAATCTTGAACGGTTCGCTCAGTAAAATCAGCACACCGGAAAGCAGGTTCTGGAAAATATCCTTAAAGGCGAAACCGATCGCAACCGAACCAATCCCGAGGGCACTCATCAGCTGACCCGGGGTGAAACCTGGAATTGCAATCACCAGCCCGATTAATACGCCAAAGAAAACAATCACGGTACTACCGACACGGTTCAGCACCAGCACCAGATTCTGTCGGGTATAAGTACGATTTTCTAAAGTCTTACGGACAAAAAACTTAAACAGTTTTGACAGTAACCAGAAAATGACAATGACTGTTAGCGCAATACAGAAATAAGGCACACGCTCCCAGAAACCCTCCATGATCTTGTCAATGGTGCTATAGGCATCATTGTACTTGGAGGTATGTTCGATCACGGTTTGGGCAGTTTTTTCAGTCGCCTGATGCAGGAGCTCAGTCGTCCCTTCAGTTACCTGGCTTAAAGTATTCTCTTGCTCAGCCACAAAAACTCCACGATTTAAATTTCGCTTATTTTGCCTCAACTACAGCAAAAAATTAACAACAGCGAACTTTATACACAATATATTTATGCAAAACAGACACAACTGTCTTAAAAGAACTCAGTCGTTTTCTGCTTCACTTCACTTGGGATTCTTGAAGGCTCACCTTCACTCATATAAGAGAATAACGCAGTCGTCGCCAACAGGCTGAGTACGGTAAAAATGATTACTAGCCAAGCCACAATCTTTTCCCAGACGGGGCTTGTACGTATCGGACCATACTGATTGCTGCCTCTTGTTCCTGGAAAAAGCAGGATATAGATCCAGACCAACAGATTGATCAAAGGCACGAAGAATAGCAACATCCACCAGCCACTACGGTCCAGATCATGTAAGCGTCGTACCGTAATCACAATACCGAAATACAGATAGACCAGCATGATCGCTAAGGCAAACAGGCTGGACAGGCCGTGCAGGGAGATTTGCCAGTTTGAATCTACCGATAGGCTGGCAATGTTCACAATATCAATACTTAAACCTAGCGCAATACTGCTGCATAAGAAAATAAACTGTAAAAATGCGGACCAGGCAATAAAACTCAAACGTCCAAATCGGCCCCTGATCGATAAGGGATGATCTGCTGCAGGAAAAGGAGGAGGGAAATAGGAAGGTTCAGTTGAATTCATGGGCAAGATCCTAAGCCTGGGCGAATTCAAACATGAGGT
>NZ_DDLD01000095.1:0-6997 GCF_002339435.1 Acinetobacter sp. UBA2581
GACGACCAAATTGTTATCAAGCTCTATAAAACCTGTACTTTTATTGAGATAAGACCTAAGGCGTTAAGTAGATATTCTATCTATTTAACGCCTTGTATTTATCATTCAATAGAGCAAATAGAATTATGAAAATGGAATTATTTTAGCTTACCTAATATAGGTAACGTATTGAAAAGAGTCTATTTTAAAATCCTCTAATGAGATAGATAGCTCATTTTTCTAAATAATTTTTAGTATCAATTTCGTGTAGATAAGCAACGATTTCCTCCACTGTGGTTCTCGCTGTTCTAGAAACTCCAATTATCGTAGCTGAAGCCATCCCAGTCCATTCCCCATAGCCTACCAACCACAAGTTCGGCATCTTGACCGATCTTCCGTCCTTAACCTCTATCAGGTTGTCTGGCTCTATCACCCCCAGAGTCCTCAAGTGATCCAAAGAAGCTTTAAACCCTGTACACCAGATCACCGCATCGACTTGCTCTTTTGAGCCATCAGGCCAAATGATAGAGTCTGTGGTAAATGATTTAAAAGGTGGACGACTATGCAAAACCCCTCTCTGCCTTGCCTCCTTAACACTATCAATCATCACAATATCACCAAGCCCCCCAACAGGCTGATCAATGACTTTACCCTCTTGCTGTGCTTTTAAGCGTTCCGTCGCTCTTAAAAACAGTACACGACCGTCCACATCATCGGATAAAAATTGAGGTGGAGTTTTCGTGACCCAAATGGTTTCAGCAACTTGTGAAACCTCAGCGAGTATTTGAGCGCCTGAATTCCCACCACCCACAACGATGACTTTCTTACCTTTAAATGGGTCTGCATTCATGTAATGGGCTGAATGTAACTGTGTACCTTGAAAGTTTTCTTGTCCCGGATAATCAGGAATAAACGGCTGGCTCCATGTCCCGGTTGCACTAACCACGGCCTTGGCTCGCCAAAACTTTTCTCCAGCATATACGTCTAAATACTTTCCATTCGATTCCACACGATCGACATGTACTGGACGAACAATCGGAAATTGATATCTCTGTTCATAAGCCGATAAATACTGAATCACCTCATTTCGTGTTGGATAGGTCTGTTCAGTGATGGGCATCATCCAACCGGATAGAGAACTCCAGGTATTAGGAGAAAAAAGACGCAATGACTCCCAGGTATGCAGCCAGGCACCCCCTGCTTGATTTTGCTCATCCAATATAATGAATGGGATTTTCTTGCGCTTTAAAAAATAAGCAGTAGATAAAGCAGCCTGTCCACCACCTATAATGATGACATCTGTTTCCGTCTGTTTCTGGTTCAACGCCTTTTCCCCTTTTGTTTTTTATATCTGATTTCTTTAGTGCAAAAACCCAATCATGAAGACTGGGTTTTTACATTTATTCACTTTTTCAATTATGACAACCTACTCATCAATTCAGATTATCAAGATATTTTTCAGCATCAAGTGCAGCCATACAGCCTGAACCTGCCGAAGTAATCGCTTGACGGTAAACGCTGTCAGCAATATCACCCGCAGCAAATACACCCGGAACAGATGCAGCAGTCGCATTACCTGCCGTACCGCTTTGAACCTGAATATAACCATCACGAAGGTTCAACTGACCTTCAAACATGCCGCTATTCGGTTTATGACCAATGGCAACAAATAAGCCAGTAACTTCTACATCTTGTTTAGAGCCATCTTGGGTAGATTGCAGGCGAACTGCAGTTACACCTGACGTTCTGTCACCAAGAACTTCGTCCACTTGATGATTCCAAGTGATGCTGATTTTACCTTCTTTCTCTTTCTCGAACAGATGATCTTGAAGAATTTTCTCTGAACGCAAAGAGTCACGACGGTGAACTAGAGTCACGTGTGAAGCAATGTTGGATAGATAAAGGGCTTCTTCAACCGCAGTATTACCACCACCGACAACCATAACTTTTTGGTTTTTGTAGAAGAAACCATCACAGGTTGCACAGGCACTTACGCCTTGACCCATAAATGCAGCTTCAGATTCAAGACCTAAGTACTGAGCCGTTGCACCTGTTGCAATAATCAGGGCATCACAAGTGAACTCTTCCATATCACCTTTTAGAACGAATGGACGAACGCTTAAATCAACTTCGTTGATATGGTCATAGACAATGTCAGTACCAAAGCGTTCAGCATGCGCTTGCATACGTTCCATGAGTGCAGGACCAGTTAGACCTTCAGGGTCACCCGGCCAATTGTCGACTTCGGTTGTTGTGGTCAACTGACCACCTAGCTGTAAACCGGCAATCAGCGTTGGCTTTAAGTTGGCACGTGCAGCATATACAGCTGCGCTATAACCCGCAGGGCCTGAACCTAGAATAATTAATTTAGAATGTCTCTTTTGCATTTAATATCACCTAGCGTTTACAAACTACGCTGATTCACACGTTTAGATAATTCTTCAGCCGATTCCTTACGTTCAGAATAACGATCTGTCAGGTATTTGCTTTGACCACGGGTCAGTAGGGTGAACTTAAATAACTCTTCCATCACATCCACAATCCGGTCATAGAAAGCTGAAGGTTTCATTCGTCCATCTTCTTCGAATTCCAAGAATGCTTTTGGAACTGAGGACTGATTTGGAATGGTGATCATCCGCATCCAACGACCCAAAATACGCATCTGGTTCAGGCTGTTAAATGACTGTGATCCGCCACTGACTTGCATCAAGGCAAGAGTTTTACCTTGGGTGGCACGGATTGCACCCCCTGCCAGTGGAATCCAGTCTATTTGTGATTTAAAAATTGAACTCATAGAACCATGGCGTTCAGGTGAACACCAGACCATGCCTTCTGACCATGCTAAAAGTTCATGCAACTCTTTTACTTTTGGATGCTCAGTATCCGCATCTTCAGGTAAAGGAAGCCCTTTAGGATGAAAGATTTTTACTTCCGCCCCAAAATGCTCCAGGATTCGACCGGCTTCAAGAACGGCAAGGCGACTGTAAGAGCGTTCTCGATTCGAGCCGTAAAGGAGCAAAATGCGAGGGGGATGAGCAAGTTCTTTTGCCTGAACTTTTTCAAAAGTCGGTTGCTCAAGAAGATTAAGATCTACGTTTGGGAGATTCATAGAATTAGGCCTCTTTAAAAACTTTTTTTCTCAGCCAGAGCGAAACACTCACCAAGGCAATCAACACCGGAACTTCGACCAATGGACCAATAATCGTGGTAAAAGCAACAGGTGAAGCGATACCAAAAGTGGCAATTGCGACTGCCAGTGATAATTCAAAATTATTCCCGGCTGCAGTAAATGCGATTGCTGTGGTCTTAGGATAGTCATTGCCCATCCATTTACTCATGAAGAAGCTGATAAAGAACATCAAAACGAAGTAAATGGTTAAAGGAACCGCGATTCGTAAAACTTCCAGTGGAAGACTCACGACATCACCACCTTTTAGGCTAAACATGGCCAGAATCGTGAACAGTAAAGCCATTAAACTCAGCGGGCTGATTTTCGGAATAAACTGAGTTTCATACCACTCTACCCCTTTTTGTTTCACCAGAATCCAACGCGTTAAGAAACCCAACAGAAATGGAATACCAAGATAAACCAGAACAGCATGGGTGATGGTCCAGAAATCAACATTAATGACCTGTGAAGCAACACCGAAATAAGGTGGCAGGAAGGTCAGGAATAACCAGGCATAGGTACTGAAGAATAAAATCTGGAAGATACTGTTAAAGGCAACTAAGGCTGCAACATATTGATTATCACCACAAGCTAGGCCATTCCAAACCAATACCATGGCAATACATCGAGCTAGACCAATTAGGATGACACCAGTCATATATTCGGGATAGCTATGTAAAAATATAATAGCCAGAGCAAACATCAGTACTGGGGCAATTAGCCAGTTTTGTATTAAAGATAAAGTTAGTGTTTTTTTATCTTTAAATACTTGTGGCAACGTCGCATAGTTCACTTTTGCCAGGGGGGGATACATCATCAGAATAAGACCAACTGCAATTGGAATATTCACAGAGTTGATACTTAATTGATCGAGTGCGACAGAAGCTTGCGGAAAGAAGTTTCCGATTGCAATACCTAGAGCCATGGCAATAAAAATCCATAGCGTCAGGTTACGATCTAAAAAGGATAAGCGTTTTTCAGACATATCTCTTACTCAACATTCGAAATTTTATTGATTTCAGCAATGAGTTCAGGACGAGAAAGTTTATTTACATCTAGGGCAAATAAAGCATCTAAACGACGGTTGATATGTTCAACAGTGGTCATAAAAGCTTTCATTTTTTCTTCTTTATTTACTTCCAGGTGTGAAGGATCAGCTAGGCCCCAATGTGCCTTGATTGCTCCACCCAAATAAAGTGGACAGGCTTCTTGAGCAGCAGAGTCACATACCGTGATCACAACATCAGGTTGGTACTGTTCACAGTCATCAATCGTTTTACTCCATAAACCTTCAGTAGATAACCCTAAGTTTTCAAGGGTTTCTAAAGTTAGCGGGTGAACTTGACCTGAAGGCTTACTCCCAGCGCTATAGGCTTTCCAACCTTCTGGTGCTCGGCTATTAAACAAAACTTCAGACAAAATGCTACGGCAGCTATTTCCAGTACATAAAAATAAAAATTTCATTGAATTACTCACAATAACTATTTACAGAAAGGGGGTGTTGATCATCCAGCTTTGATTGAGATTGAACCGTCTTCAAAATATCTAAAATTTCATAACACCAGTTGGCCAATTTTGGATTGATACTGTAGTAAACCCATTGGCCTTGTCTGCGATCTTGAAGTAGCCCTGAAGCACGTAAAAGGGCTAAATGTCTTGAAATTTTAGGTTGACTGAGTTGTAGTTTTTCAGTCAAATCACATACACATAGTTCTTTATTTTCAACAATTAATGTCACTATATTGAGACGTGTTTCATCTGATAAGCATTTAAAAAAATTAACTTGATCCATATAAGTCTCCTTCACATTCTTTCCATTCAAGAGATGAGAAAGTGCTATTTAATTCTTAGGCCATTTTCATCAATAATTTTTTCACCATCTTCTTTGCTAAATGCGCCTTTCTGAGGAAACGGGAGAATATCCAAAACAACTTCAGAAGGACGACACAAACGTGTACCTAAATCCGTAACAACGAATGGGCGGTTAATCAAAATAGGATGTTGAAGCATAAAATTTAAAAGCTGTTCATCAGACCAATCTTCCCGAACAATTTCTAAATCAGAATATGGAGGTACATTTTTACGAATTGCTTCTCTAACACTTAAACCAGCACTACGAATAAGTTCAATTAATTCTGCTTTCGAAGGTGGGGTAATTAGATATTCAATAACGATTGGTTCAATTCCTGCATTTTGAATTAAAGCTAAGGTATTCCTTGATGTACCACACTCAGGATTGTGATAAATCTTTATGGTCGAGAACATTTTGACTGACTCTGCTATTAGAAACTCAGATATATTTATATACGTATTTCCACATATATGCAAATACATATATTGATTTTATTTAAATTACTTAATGTCAATAAATGTATATATATTCTTGCAAATTCTTATGAGTGAGAAAAAACTCGTTATTTAAATATGTATATTTAGAGCATACCCTAAAGTTACAATCTGAAAGTTCATGAAATTATGTATCATTTAAATGATTTTTAATCATAAATAACATGTAACTTTAGTATTAAGGATTTATAATTTACGAAATTGTTCATTTTTATCCAATTGGGGCGTGAAAAATTGAAAGGCCAAAAAGTAGGGTATATCCGGGTAAGTTCTGTCGAGCAAAACACTGGACGTCAACTTGAGGGAATTGAAGTCGACCGGATTTTTGTTGACCGTGCTTCAGGTAAAAATACTGACCGACCTAAATTTCAGGAAATGTTGAACTATGTCCGGGAAGGGGACAGGGTGATTGTACATTCCATGGATCGTTTTGCGCGAAGCCTGAAAGATTTGGTCACTGAAGTAGATAAACTGGTCAAACGAGGGATTGCCATCCAGTTTGTAAAAGAAAATATTACTTTTACGGCCGAATCCACCCCGATGGATAATTTGATGCTGCAATTGATGGGTGCTTTTGCACAGTTCGAACGTGAGATAATTTTAGAGCGGCAAAAGGAAGGAATAAAACTCGCCTCTGCTCAGGGGAAGTACAAAGGTCGGGTACATAAATTGAAACCTGATCAGGCTGAAGCTTTGCGACAAGACTGGAAGGAAGGGAAGTACCCTTCAAAAATGGCATTAGGAAAAGCTTTTGGGATTAGTCGTNNAGTGAATAGCTTATTGGGATTGGCAACTAAATTTAGTTTAACTTATAAAAATCATGAAACATTGTTCGAATTTTAAGCGTGGAACATAAATAATCAATAAAAAGCCGCTCTGGTACCCTATGCCCCACAACGGCTTGATCTAATATACTGAAATTTAATGATAAATATCAAGTATTTCGTATAAGGTGTATTATGTTATTTTTAGAAAAACTTAACTTAAATAGATAAATCTAATATATTATCTTTCTCACAATTTCATAAATATCAATTATCTAATAAGCTTTAAATCCTCTTGCTAAGTCTGTATGCTGTTTTATCAGAAAGATACTATAGAGGGTAATATGCATAGTTTTTCTGTAAAAGAATTGGATCAGTTGATTGAAAATGATCTAAAGGAAAAGAAAAAATCTAGTAAGTTATTGATTGGATATAAACTATTTAATGATCTAATGAATGACCCTAAATTTTATGCAGAAGTGACAGATTCAGCCCTGAGTGCCACAAAACGAAAATATAAGAACCTCAAGATCAAGATTACGACGGATAAATATCAACTTCATTTTGAATAAAACATAAAAAAGAGAGCTAGCAGCTCTCTTTTTTATGATAGAAGTGTACTCACTAGTACACTTCTATCATATCCATTTTACATAATGGTCATTATGAATAGTTATTACAATTTCATTAATTATCATATAGATATATTTTTTTGACTTCGTATAAGGTGTATTATGTT
>NZ_DDLD01000120.1:0-22464 GCF_002339435.1 Acinetobacter sp. UBA2581
GGGGCTTTTTTTATGCGTGGGATTTAATAAGACAAGATAAAAAAGACTTAAATAAATTTAAGCCTTTTATGAATCTATCTATTTATTGATCTGCAGCGATAATGGATTGTGTTGCATGCTTTAGCATATACAGGGCCTGACCCAATAAAATGTCTTTTTCAGCCAAAGTAACCAGAATAAGAGGGTGCTTCGGTGCTGCAACTGCTGTCAAAATAGCTTTACCATTTTCTGCATCCAAAGTGATGCTCTGACAGCCAGTAAGATGGATTTCCTTAGTAAATGCAGAAACCATCGCTAAAATCGAACTGCTCACCGCAGCCAGTTTGCTGTTGTTATAGTTGTCTTTCTTATGAATTATGGCCAATTCAAACCCATCTGTTTAGCAGACCATTACATAATATACGCCACGAACATCACTAATGATCTCCTGAATTTGCTGTTTGGCATGCTGAACGAGGGCTTCCGGGGCTTGACGTCTTTCTTGTATAGTAAGCATGCTTTAGTCCTTAGCTCATGAGGTTATGGTTGACTTCGATTGAAGTAATGAGGGCTTCTAAGAGAAGTAAGATGTCATCTTTTTGACGTGCATCTATAAAAAAGAGGGGAGTATAGAGATCCTGCTAGATCAGCCAATCCTTATAAATCTGGGTAAAATGAGGGATTTCAAGATCACTGTGCGTAATCCCAATGGCAATATTATTGGTATATTCCTGGAATACTTCGATATAGCTTTCCAGTTCCTGGATTGGATCATTCACTGTATGATCAATGAGGATAATAGCACCTAGTGTGCCTTGACAGATGACAAGCCAGATAAAATCAAAGCGGCTTTGTCCTGGCGTCCCATATAGGCCAATTTTAGTTTCATCTTCTAATGTGATCTCATCATAATCAATTCCTACAGTGGTTTCCATTTTTGTATGACTGCGGTCGTCAGTATTCAGTGCCTCAGTGAGTAACACTGGTATATCAGATAAGGAACGTATTGCGGCTGTTTTACCTGCACCCATGGAGCCCGCAAAAACGATTTTATATTGTTGTAAAATCATAAGTATTTACTTTATTAAAATCCAAATTTAAATCGTAGCTTTCCAAAAAAGCTTTTAATGAAACTTTGCTGTTCTGTTCTTTCAACTGGCGCAGTGGTGCGATAACGACTTTCCCAAGCATTAATTTTTTCAATATTTCCGGAAGCCATACTGGCTGCAATAAATTGTCGAAGTGTGAATAAAGAAATTGCATGTTGCTCAGCAATTTTTGAAATCTTACCGCCTTAAATAAAGCAGGCAGATATCTGAAAAATACGTTTTTTATGTAGCGGATGAGCTGGCTTTGGTCAGTAGTGAATTTTGTAGTGACCATCTTCAGGTGCGATCTGAACAAAATTAGGCGAGTCTCAGAAAAAATTCATTAACCAGTCCTGCAGAATCTGCGTTTCTTTACGTGTCACTTTTAATAGCGCTAGTAAAGGCGAAGTCGTATTGAAATGAAAAGTCTGTACCTGTTTCAGCCCGGTCTTTGTTTAACCAAACCAAGTTTTTTGCTGAGTCAATGATGGCAATGGTGCCATGCTGATCATATAGATGTAATTTGCCTTTTTCAGGATGAAGCATCTCTTTAAAAAAGTTAATTGTGTAGGGATGGTCAGAAGATTGCTGGATCTGAACAGGGGGTGAAAATATAGGTTCTTCTATTTCTGAGCTAATTTCTGAATTAAGGACATTTTGCTCAGACGAGTGCTTGAGAATTTGTGTGTTTTGCAGGGGTAAAGCGAGCGTATTATTTATAATCTGGTTCGAATATTGAGCATTTTTAGAGATGCATAAATAAGGACATTTTTGGTTTTTGAGAACACGTTGAATACCCTCTGTTTCAAGAAAGTATTTATACACCAACAGGCAATCGAGATGAGGATCGGAAGCAGTGTTCCATTGCAGGATAAAATGGTCAGGAGTGATGTGTTGTAAAGTTTTTTTAGTTCATCTGCATCGTGAATACTTAAACCTGCTATTCCAATATGAATATAATGCCTATGCATTTTAAGACTCGATTAAAGTTTATATTTTATTGGGTGGAGCGTATAAGGATCCCCTTTATTGCATGAAATAAAGGGAAAAACTGTGTATTAGCTGAAGTCTAAACCTTATTCAAAAGATTTAAGCTCATGACGAGCCATAGCCAGGTTTGCTTTAGAGCGATCCAGTGCAAGGTACAGAAATACATTGTTATTCTTTTCGAGTGGGCGAATGAGATGATATTGCTTTCCCAGCGTAATCAGAATATCTTCAATCGAGTCATTCAGGTTTAATGAATTCGCTACACGGCGTTTAGCGCGAACCACTTCTGTATTGCCGGCTGCTGCAAGTTTGCGATCGATATTGCCACCACCTTGAGTTGCTAAAGCCAAGCCGCTTTCACCATCAGCGAATGCTGCAGCAACGAAACCATCAATGTCTGTAAGTGTATCTAAGGTTACCTTAGCCACAATTATTTCTCTGTTATAAAAATAGTTGATGCGTTAGTTGTATTTGATGAAGTTCGAATATTATCTTTTTCATTCAAATTAATTATAAAAATGGGTAAGTAAATTACAATTAAAATAAAAACCATATAAAATTTAATGGTTTACTTTAATTTTTAATTTTTAATTATGTGATGCGTTTATCTTTTTATTTAAGGATATGTGAAGTGATTTTATGATCTATAATCTCACCTTAATCTAAAAAGATGTAACAAAATATTTTGAATGAATTATGGGGCTAGTTAGGTAAAAATTTCAGTTAAGAAAATTGATTCACTTCATTTCCTGATAAATTTAAAGAATAAAAAAAGCCAATATCTCATTGGCTTTTAGTAAAACTGAATTTTTAAGGTTGAAGTATTTATGCAAATACGCGTAATACTGCATCAATCAGTATCCAAAGAATCGCAAGCGCAACCACTGGCTCAACGATTTTTGCCCAGGTTGGTGTTTCTACAACAGCAACTTCTTCAACATCATGATGCTGGCTATTTTGATGAACCATTTGGCTAAACTCCTTCATTGATGCTTCTAATGATAGCTCTTCTTCATGAATTGGTTTAGAGCCTTTGAGTTCTGTTAGGTTATTTGTTGTCCAAACCCAATCATCTGCCTGGCCAGACAAGTGTTCAATTTGTCCTTTTAGCAGCTCTTGGATACTGGTCTGATTATGATTGCCAGTATCATGTAACTGCTTTAATTCAGTCAGCTGAAAATGGAAAATTTCAGACGTGAGCTGTTCCAGCTCGGGTTTTGGTAAAGTTGACTGGTTTTCCACTCGGGTAGTCAGGTGACGGACGATTTCCAGGATATAAAGTTCATCTGGATGCTTGATTTCATTATAAATTTTTTGCGGGTTATTGCGCCATTCGCTAATCAGTTTGCCTAACGTGAGAGCATTGATTTCTGAAATATATTTACGTCTTTCTTCTTTTGTATAGCTTTGTAGAAGCTCAGGCTTTTGAGTTTCTATCTGTTCAACAAAATATTGTACTAAATCAAAAGCCATTCACTTACTCCATTATTTTTAATCTAATAACCTTAGGGTTGGTTTTTTCTTTGCGGGTTCAGGCTGTTCTTCAGTGCTTGATTTTAAAGCATCTTCATCATTTTGTGTATGCTCATATTCATTTGGCTCAAAGAATAATCCCTGACCGTTCTCACGTGCATAGATCCCGAGGACTGCTGCCATCGGTACATAGATATCACGTGATACACCACCAAAACGTGCTGAGAAGGTGATGGCTTCATTATCTATATTCAGCGCATGAACTGCATGCGGCACAATATTCAGGACAATCTGGCCATCTTTAATAAACTGTTCAGGTACCATGGTATTTGGACGTGTAGCATCGACCAGCAGATAAGGTGTCATATTGTTATCGCAAATCCACTCATAGATTGCACGTGCCATATAGGGACGGGTAGGACTTAAGTTGAATTCTTGTTCAGACATGATGTTTCTCTACAGGTTTGATTTGCTCTTGGTAGCGGTTTTTTTCCTGCAAGGTCATAGATTTTGCAAATGCAGGACGGCTAAAAACTCGTTGGCAATATAAATAAAATGGACGACATTGTTGTCGAGGTAATTCTACTCCCATGCTTTTGAGTCGAATGAAAATGGGAGCCAGCATACAATCTAAGATGCTGAATTGTTCCGACATAAAATAAGGAAAATGCTGGAACAGGGGCGTTAATGAAATCAGGATATCATGCAACTGTTTTTGAGCTTTCACTTTAGCTACAGCATCCAAGGTATCTGGGTGGCATAACATGATATCGGCCAGTTTGAGCCAGTCATTTTCAAAACGCCAGATATATTGCCGCTGTTCCGCACGAGGCATGGGGGCATCTGCATAGAGCTTATTCTGGCGGTAACGATCATCAATATATTCGGAAATGATGCTGGTATTGAACAATTTTAAATCATTTTCAATCAGCATGGGCAGCTGGTTATAAGGATTGAGGCTGGCCAGATCTTCATCATCGCTATCGACCAGAATCAGGTTATATTTAATCTGCTTTTCGGCAAGTACGTAGCGAATCCAATGGGAACGAAAGTCATCGGCATGGCTATATAAGGTGAGTCCTTGAAGTGGCGCGCTTTCGACTGACATAAATCCTGATTAAGTTCTAATGAATAGACTAGGATACTAAAAATCAACCTAAAAAGCACGAAGCATAAAAAGCCAATCGGACTAAGGCAGGGTAGAGTAGAGAAAAAAATGAAAGGAGCAGAACAACATGATCATGAATTTCGGCTTAATCATTCTGTTTATTATCATCGGTGTTGCGAATTATTATCTGACCAAATCCTTCTGGTGTCATGAAGGGGTATGGGGTAAGGATGTGCATGAACAATAAATATAGAATCCAACTAATTGGTCAATTTCAAGCCATAAAAAACCCTGGAATAAACCAGGGTTTTTTGTCCGATTCGGTAAACGAATTAACGTTTAGAGAATTGAGGACGTTTACGAGCTTTACGTAAACCAAGTTTCTTACGTTCAACTTCACGAGCATCACGAGTAACGAAACCAGCTTGACGAAGAGCAGGTTTAAGAGTTTCGTCAGAAGCGATCAGTGCACGAGTAATACCGTGACGGATAGCGCCTGCTTGACCACCGATACCACCACCAGCAACAGTGATGTAAAGGTCATATTTCTCAGTCGCTTCAAGAAGCTCTAGAGGTTGACGAACAACCATACGAGCAGTCTCACGACCGAAGTATTGTTCTAAAGAACGGTTGTTGATTACGAGTTTACCAGTACCAGCAGATAGGAAAACACGTGCAGTTGCGGTCTTACGGCGACCTGTACCATAGTTAGTAGCCATGTGCTGTATCCCTTAGATGTCCAAAACTTGTGGCTGTTGAGCAGTATGTGGATGCTCAGTACCAGCGTACACTTTCATTTTTTTGATCATTGCATAACCAAGAGGACCTTTTGGCAACATGCCTTTTACAGCGCGTTGGAAAATTTCTTCTGGTTTGTGAGCAACTAATTTTTCAAAATTAGTTTCACGAATACCACCAGGGAAACCAGTATGGCGATAGTATTTCTTGTCAAGTGATTTGTTACCAGTCACTTGAACTTGCTCAGCATTGATAACAACGATGTAATCACCAGTGTCAACGTGAGGAGTATAAGAAGTTTTATGCTTACCGCGTAAACGACGAGCGATTTCAGTCGCGAGACGACCTAAAGTTTTGCCAGAAGCATCAACAACGTACCAGTCGTGTTGAACTTCAGCTGGCTTAGCGCTGAGAGTTTTCATTAAACCACTACCTATTATAGTTGGTTTGGACTATGGAAGCTGTCCAAACAAAAGGAGACCGAATTCTACCCGAAAGCCGGGAGAACCACAATGAAAATATAAAATTTCAAGCGCTGTATTTTACAACGTCTTTCAATGAATGACCAGTAGGATTTTTAGCCTATAAACACATATGATTAATCATTAAATAATAAAACGGACCTAAGACTAGGGGCACGTCTTTGTATGAATGGATTCACCTGTTTTTTTAATATGTATTTCTTTAGCAAATGGCCTGTCTTCGAGTCTGCCTAGGTTTGCTTTCTAAACTTGAGACAATCCTCTTTGAAAATGCCAAAAGCTAAACATGTCGAGTGTTGAGAGGATTGCCTGAAACTCTTTATAGGGTTTATTGACGTCAGCTCGGTTTTATCTTTCTTTAATATAATGAGAAATGTACAGTATTATTTGAATAAACATCATCTAAACCTTTATCTAAAACTTTCCCTGTGAAATTTGTACTAAAATAAGGACAATTGATAATACAGAAGAAAGTCATGCTGCCTTTATATATTACCAGTGGTGAACCTGCCGGAATTGGTCCAGATATCTGCTTGAGTCTGGCGGATCGTATTGATGAGCGTCCATTGGTGGTACTTGCCGATCTGTATATGCTCCGTCAACGGGCGCAGCAGTTAAAACTTCTGGTTGAACTGATTGAATACACAGGGCAAACGACTTCTTCAGAAAAAGGTCAGCTTTATGTTGAGCATGTGCCTTTAAAAGAACCGGTAGTACTAGGTCAGCTAAATAGCCACAATGCCGCTTATGTACTGGAACAGCTGCGTCGTTCAGCCAAATATGCCATGTCAGGCAAAAGTGTCGGAGTGGCTACAGCGCCAGTGCAGAAGTCAGTCATTAATGATGCAGGCATCCATTTCAGTGGTCATACCGAGTATTACCAGGAATTTGCTGGTGTACCGCGTGTGGTAATGATGCTAGCGACTAAAACTTTACGTGTTGCTTTAGCAACCACCCATCTGCCACTTCGTGCAGTTGCCGATGCCATTACTCCGGAACGCTTGCATCAGGTGATTGATATCCTGATTCATGACTTAAAATCGAAGTTTAAAATCGAGCATCCGCATATTCTGGTCTGTGGTTTAAATCCACATGCAGGTGAGGGCGGTTATTTGGGTATGGAAGAGATTGAAGTCATCAATCCAGTACTGGAGACTTACCGTACTCAAGGTATCAATATGAGTCTGAGCCTGCCTGCAGATACTTTATTTACCGCTGAAAATTTGAAAGATGCCGATGCTGTTCTGGCGATGTATCACGATCAGGGTTTACCTGTGTTAAAATCTCAGGGCTTTGGTGAAGCCATCAATATTACTTTGGGCTTACCGTTTATCCGAACTTCTGTCGATCACGGCACAGCACTCTCCCTCGCAGGTACAGGCCTTGCGAAAAGCTCAAGCTTACATGTGGCTGTGGACTTGGCGCTGGATTTAGCGCGTCAATGATCTCGTCTTTATTACACGTTGGAAATGTCTATGTATCAGATTAATGCCTTAAACCCAAAAGATGAAGGGCATCACACGCGCAAGCGTTTTGGTCAAAACTTCTTACATGACCAACGTGTCATTGCCAAAATTGTGCGTTCCGTAAATCCGCGTGCAGGCGAAAATATTGTTGAAATTGGTCCAGGTCTAGCCGCTTTAACTTCACCTTTAATAGGTGAATGTGATGCTTTAACAGTCATCGAACTTGACCGGGATTTGGCAGCTGGCTTGCCGGGTCGTGTTCCGCATCCTGAGCGTTTAACGATTGTTGAAACAGATGCATTGAAGTACGACTTTACCAATTTATTTAAAGAAGGTCGTCCACTACGTGTCGTTGGTAACCTGCCATATAACATTTCGACACCCTTATTGTTCCATCTCCTGGAATTCGGTGACAAAGTTAAAGACATGCACTTCATGCTGCAAAAAGAAGTGGTCGATCGTATTACCGCTTCACCGAATACTAAAGAATATGGCCGTTTGTCGGTGATGATTCAGTATTACTGCAAACCGACATTCTTGTTTGAAGTGCCACCAGGTTCGTTTAATCCGCCGCCAAAAGTGACTTCTGCGGTATTCCGTCTAGAACCCTATGACGTAAAACCGATCGTGGCGAAGAATGAAAAAGCTTTGGCACGTCTGGTATCTCACGTATTTACCCAGCGTCGTAAAACTTTGCGTAATAGTTTAAAAGGCATGCTGGTTGAAGATGGTTTTGAAAAGGCAGGTGTAGACCCAATGGCGCGTCCAGAGACCCTGACACTTGCTCAATTTGTGGCTTTATCTGATCAAATGGTAGCTTAAAAAGAATGACTCGCACTGTTCGATACAATTATGTGATTGGTGATGTGCAAGGCTGTTTTGAGGCCTTGAAGGCATTACTGAAAGAAATCAGCTTTGATCCGGATCAGGATTTTATCTGGTTTGCGGGTGACCTGGTCGCTCGGGGTGAAAACTCGCTGGGTGCGTTGCGCTTCATTAAAAAGTTGGTTGATAATGGTGTCGCTGCGACAGTGCTGGGTAACCATGATTTGACTTTGTTGGCTTATGCACGAGGCATTAAGCCGATTAAAGACAAGGACAATGTCCGTGATGTGATTGATGCGATCGACAGTGATGAGTTAATTGACTGGATCCGTAAACAGCCGATGTGTCTGTTTCCGAATGAACAGACGGTACTGACCCATGCCGGTATTCCCAATATCTGGGATGCAGCCAAGACGGCTGAATTGGCTAAAGAAGTAGAAGCCATTATTGCCCATGATGATTTTGAGGTGGTGGATACTTTCTTAAAGGAAATGTTTGGGAAAGAGCCTACACTCTGGTCAGATGAATTAGAAGGTCATGAGCGTACACGCTGTATCGTGAATTACCTGACCCGGATGCGTTTAACTGATGCAGAAGGGCGTCTGGAATATAGTTTTAAAGATTCACTGGATGATCCGATGCCAGAAGGTTTTAAGCCCTGGTTTGAATTTGAATCGAAAACTGCAGCAACCCATCAAATTGTATTTGGACACTGGGCCGCTTTACAGGGTAAAACCATTTCTGGGCGAATTCAGAATGTTGATGGTGGCTGTGTCTGGGGTAATCAGTTGATGGCTTATCGACTGGAAGACCAGCAAATGTTTGCCGTCGATAATCCGGTATTTTAAAATGTTTAAAGCTCAAAAAAGCCACGTTGAACGTGGCTTTTTTATTGTGCTGATGATTAGTCTGCGCGAATCCAGGTCTGGTTGCGGCCCAGAACTGAAACACCCATACTGGCACGTAGCGTTAAACGCTTGCCGGTATTGTTTAGACGAACCTTGGCATCATAAATTTTACCTGCCAATGGATCAATGACACGACCTTTTTCATAATTTTTGGTGCCTTTAACGTGTTTCAGGCCTTTTAGAATAGTCATGCCTAAAATCGGTTGATCGGTATAAGGGGCTGGACATTTATTACATTTTTCGCGTGGTGTATAACCTGGACGTGGCGTGATTTTCGCAATCTTGCCTGAGTAAGTATTATTTGCTTCTTTTTCGATGACAATGATGGCTTTTGCTGCTCCAGTTTTATCATCAATTTGTTGCCAGGTTCCGCTAATATCTTGAGCCCACAGGTTCATCATGAATCCTGTAGTCAATGTGGCAAGGAATATCTTCTTTAACATATCCATCATTCCAAAGAACTTTTCATTATTACCCGCACATGTTAGGAAGATTGCACAAATAGTCAATAAATAATTAAAAACATGGAATTAAATTTATAAAAAAAGCTGCCTGTTTGGCAGCTTTGAGAAAAAGTGTGAACTTATTCCTGACGAATCCAGGTTTGGCTACGACCCAGAGCAGATACACCCACATAACCGCGTAGGGTTAAACGTTTGCCGTTGCTGCTCAGACGAACCTTGGCATCGTAAATTTTACCTGTCAATGGATCAATCACACGACCTTTTTCATAATTCACGCTATCACCGACCTGTTTTAAACCTGTCAGTACGTCCATCCCCAGGATTGACTGATTAGTATAAGGAGCAGGACATTTATTACAGGTTTTTTGCGGGGTATAACCTGGACGAGGCGTTACTTTGACAATCTTGCCGGCATAAGTACCATTGCTGTCCTGACGGATTTCAATCAGTGCTTTTGGTGAACCAGTCTTATCATCGATTTGTTGCCATGTCCCGGTCAAGTCTTGTGCATAAATGGTCCCAGTCATGAATGTAGCAATAAGCATTAATCCTAATTTAGATTTATTCATTTATATTTATCCTTTTTTCATAGATGAAACAAACTATCCCAAACACAAGCGTGTGGTTTTTTAATTTTGGTTGATTTTAGAGTAATGAGCGTTGCAGATTGCTCGATCAATCTGCTTTAACCCTGTTGATTCCTCATGACAGAAATATGCCGATGTTAATTGCTTTGTGGCTGAATTTTCAGTAAAAGCAGAGAAATTCAATAAGATCTTTAACATGGTAATGTCTTGCATTCTATCTCCTTATATTGCCCATCAAAATCCGTTTGATGCTAAGCCTGTTAAGGCAAATGAACCTATATTTATATGCATGTTTTATATTGTATAAAAAAGCATCTGTTTAATATTGATACAACTTAATGCATGAAAATGCAAGCTTCTGTGCACTAAGTCATGAATTAATCTTGTTTAATCCAAGTCTGGCTACGTCCTAAGGCTGAAACACCCACATAACCACGTAGGGTCAGACGTTTGCCATTAGCACTTAATTTAGCTTTGGTGTTGTAAATATTACCGGATAAGGGGTCAATCAGTTTGCCCTGAGAGAAATTATTATTACCTACATCCTTTAAGCCGGTGAGTACATCCAGACCAAGAATCGGTTTATTGGTATAAGGTGCAGGGCAGGAAACACAGGTTTCGCGCGGTGTGTAGCCAGGACGAGGCGTAATCTTGGTAATTTTGGCGGTATAAACACCATTTGAAGTTTCACGAATTTCCAGAATCGCTTTGGCGGATCCTGTTTTATCGTCAATACTTCTCCAGGTACCTGAAATATCAGAAGCGAAAGCCAGATGACTGAAAAAGGTCAGGGCTAAAACGGATAATAATTGAACCTTTTTCATAGGTCTGTTCCTGAGTGAAAAATTCTTTATTTCCCTATAGTAAGAATAGTTTCATTCAGAAACAAACGTTAAATATTGATTGATGAGTCACATTTTTTGCAGATAAAGTATAAAAGTTGGCAACCAGATCGCAGTAAAAACGGCATTCACTGCCATGCCAAACGCAGCATAACGTCCGGCAACACTACCACGCTGCCAGGCTTGAGCTGTACCAATCGCATGTGCTGCTAGACCTAGAGCCAGACCTGAAGCACGCTCATCATTGATATGTCGTAAAATAAATGGTGAAAATGCTGCACCAATTACGCCAGACAAAATGACGATCAGAATGGCCAGACTAACAGGTGCCTCCAGTAAGGTTGCAATATTAATTGCAATTGGTGTTGTGACTGCACGGGTGGCAAAGGCCATAATGTCACCAGAAGACATATGTAGCAAATAGGCGAGGCCCATCGGTAAGGCGACCGCGCTGATACTGGCAAAAACGAGAATTCCAATAATGGCTTTCAGCGGCAGATCATCATAACGCATGGCCGCTAGTGGAATCGCCAGTGCAACCGTGACATAACCGAGCAAATGGTTAAACAGTGGATTGACTTCATCCATATAATGCTCATAAGGAATACCGAGCACCAATAAAATCACCAGCACCAAGAACATGCTAAACACAATCACAGGAATTTGCGGAATAACACGATTGCAGGGTTTAGCAAGCAGATAAGCAATTAAGGTAATCGCAAAGCCATAAAGAACAGAAAACATGTGCGACTCCTATAACCAGCGTTTTGCCATTTTGGCGTAGATCCAAAGAGGAAGCAGAGTGCTCAGGCATAACACCAGCATAAAGGCCGGAATTTTTTGTCCCATATGCATCAGCATAATCAGCGCGCCTGCACTAATTGGTAAAAAAGCGAAGGCACTTTCTTTCATTAACTTGTTATTGGTATCCACCAGACGCGCTGGAATTTTGCCAAAATAGCGCCAGGCAAATAAGGTGATTAGCAGGCTGATGAGTCCGACCAGATTGCCCAGTTCCGGGTGATCTAGCTGGGTCATTAGCCAGACTGAAGCTTCACGAAATACAATAATTAAGAGGAGAGTGCCGATCCATGCTGGCCAGTCAATATGTTTTATCCAGTTCATTGGTGATATCATTTAAAAGTTTACTTATCAAGTTTTACTCGATCTTAGGCCGAATTTCAAACTCTTCAAGTGGACGCTGGAATTGAAGTGCTTGAGATCCCAGAATTTCTTCTATCGGTAAATGTGCCTGTTTGATCAATTGTTCCAGCTTCGGAGGTGCAATCCTTACATTGATATGCAATTGACCTTCATCGTCATAATGTTCGGACTGAATCACATTCAGCGCATAAAGTTGATTGCGCAGTTTGCCATAGGCAGGTTTCAATACCAGTTCAAAGTGCTGAATCTGTCCCATTAATGCTTCATGCACAGCTTTGCGTAATAGATCCAAACCTTCACCGCTATGTGCTGAAACATAGACCCGTTCAGGCTGACCGGGCTGGCGGTAAATGATTTTGGCATCCTCACCGCTACAGTCAATTTTATTATAAACCCTTAAAACTGGAACGTCAGCGCCAATTTCCTTGAGCACCTTTTCAACGGCTTCAATTTGTTCAAGCATTTCCAGACTGCTGGAATCGATCACATGTAAAAGCAGAGTGGCTTCAACGGTTTCTTCCAGAGTTGCTTTAAAAGATTCAACCAGTGAGTGCGAAAGATTACGCACAAAACCTACCGTATCTGCCAGTACCAGATTGCCGACGCCGTCCCATTGCAGGCGCCTTAAAGTTGGGTCCAGAGTCGCAAATAGTTGGTCAGCTGCATAAACATCGCTATCGGCCAGAATATTGAATAAGGTAGATTTTCCCGCATTGGTATAACCTACTAAAGACACAGTTGGAACAGCCGCTTTTTGGCGTGCAACACGGCCCTGAATACGGGTTTGACGGACTTTTTCTATTTTGGCTTTAAGCTGTCCCATGCGGATACGCAATAAACGGCGATCTGTTTCTAGTAGGGTTTCACCCGGACCACGCAGACCGATCCCGCCTTTCTGGCTATCCAGATTGGTACGACTACGAACCAGTCGTGAAGATAGATGCTGTAATTGTGCCAGCTCAACTTGCAGTTTTCCTTCATAGGTGCGGGCACGCTGTGCAAAGATATCGAGGATAAGTTCGGTACGATCGACTACCCGGCAATGCACCACATTTTCCAGGTTACGTGCTTGGGCAGGTGTCAGTGCATGATCGAAGATGACCAGATTAGCATCGAGTTCTTTGACCCGTTCAGCAATTTCTTCTGCTTTTCCTGAACCCACAAAGAATTTGGCATCCGGTTTTAAGCGTTGAACAAAAAGATGTTCCAGAATTTCGGCATTTGCAGATTGAGCTAACAGATGAAACTCTTCAGCATCAAGGTCATCCAGCATTTGTACGCTCACACTGACCAGTATGACGCGTTCTTTTCCCTGATGTTGCTCAAAATATTCCACTCAGGCCAATCTCCAGTTGAAAACTTCATTTTAGTTGAAAATGAACTTTACAGATACTGAAATAGCGAGCTTTGTTTTAGAGTGCCGTGACAAACAGTTGTGCAAGTGTTACGAGCAACGCCGTATATAACAGGGTACCACCCAAGATATAGCTTAATACTTTTAAGAGCCGAATCATCTCAGCTGATTTAACTGTTTCATCTTGCATGATGAGCATCCTTTTTTAATCTAATATTTCGATTGATTTATTTTATTTAATTCATTTAATGAATTTAAATTGGAAATATAGATGTACTTGGTCGTTTTTTATTATCAATGCAAGTTGGACATGAACAGTATAAAATGGGTTTAATTCGTGGATATTCCCTGTATCTTGTTTAGGATTTAGTGATCTTTTTATGAACTCGACTGTACAAAATCAATCACCTGAGATACAAGGTTTAGCAAAATTCTTTCTTTATACAAGAAAAACGACTTCTGCATTAGCAGCCATCAGCCAGGGGTTTTATCTGGTTTACCGTCACGGTTTGTATAAAGACCCGAATAACCCGAACAATACCCGATATGTGCAGTATTTCTGTCGCCAGTTGTGCAAGGTGTTTAATATCGAGGTTCAGGTCCATGGCGTGATTTCACGTGAGCCTGCATTATGGGTGAGCAATCATGTATCCTGGCTGGATATCGCCGTTTTGGGTTCAGGCGCGCGAGTGTTTTTTCTGGCCAAAGCTGAAATTGAAAATTGGCTAATTTTGGGCAAGCTGGCTAAAGGCGGTGGCACCTTATTTATCAAGCGTGGTTCAGGAGATTCGGTCAGAATCCGTGAACAGATTACCGGCTTCCTGAAGCAGAATATTCCGGTCCTGTTTTTTCCTGAAGCAACCACATCTGATGGACGCTCAATTAAAAAAATTTATGGACGTATTCTGGGGGCAGCGATTGAAGCGCAACGTCCCGTACAAATCTGCCTGATCTGTTATGTAAATCAGCAGGGTGAGCTGGATATGGTGGCGCCTTTTATTGGGAACATCAGTTTTGCCAAACATGTACAAAATGTTCTGGAAATGCCTAAAGTAACAGCTCATCTGATGGCCTTGCCGGCAATTGCGACCGAAGGACATACAGTAGAAAGCCTAACTGCACTAGTGCATGAAAATATGCTGGAGGGTTTGCAAAGGTTGCAAGCCAAAGTATTAAAAAAGCCTCATTAAGAGGCTTTTTTAATAGAAATACTCAGAGATATTCATTACATAAAACCTTCGATTGGGAGTATCGACAGGAATTTTATAGAGGCTTTTTGATACCACTTCATTCCCGGCTCTTTTTTAAAGGTCTTTGTTTCACCTTTGGCATTGCGGATTTTCCAGTTAATGTTCTGGTTGGCATCCAGAACCAACTTATAGGCATACTTGCTTAAGTTTTTGTCCATGGTTTCATGTACCGCACGGGCCAGATTAGGACTATTTAGCAATACGCCAATTTCAGTATTCAAATAAGCCGAACGCGGATCGAAATTAAAAGAGCCGATAAATACCTGTTTCTGATCAATGGCCATCAGTTTAGCATGCAGGCTGGAGCGGCTCAGGCCTTTTAAGCTGACTTTCGCTTTTTGTGCCAGCTCTTCAGTATTGGCATTCAGGTTGTCGGCATCTGGCGCGGCCAAAAACTCATAAAGTTTTATATCATTTTCTAGCAGTTCCTGACGATATTTGGCATAAAAGGCATGGACCAGCGGCACGTCATTGGCCTTATAAGAGTTGGTCAGTACTCGGACTTTGACATCTTCTGAAGCCAGTTTCTTGAGACGTTCTGCCCCCTGTTTTTCCGGTACAAAATAGGCCGACACGATATCCACACTTTCTTCCGGTTTTTCCAGATGTTGTAATAGCTGGAAGTTCAAGTGATCTTCAGTTTTAGCCTTTGACTTGATTTTACTTGGCGGGTCTTTGACAACTTCAGCTTCCACCCAATCGAGTTGAATGTTGTGTTCCAGCCATTTATCGAAAGCCTGAGAACGATTGGCCAGATTCAGGTAATTCTGGATTGCAGTATCATGGCTATATTCTTCCAGCTGCTGTTTCAGGCTCGGGAAGCGTAGCGTGTGATGGCGAGGATTAACAATCTGCCGAACTGGATAGGCATAATCATCATTCCAGTATTCATCAAAAGAATGAATGATTTCATCAGAAGCAGCACCGACTAACATCACATCTACATCAGAAAACTGATAACTGTCACTGACGTTATAATACTGATTACTCATATTACGGCCGCCAATCAGAGCAATCTGGTTATCGGCAATAAAGCTTTTGTTATGCATGCGGCGGTTGATCCGTTTTAGATCCAGCAGCATATCCATGGCGCGGTATTTACGGAAACGGTAGGGGTTATACAGTTTGACCTCAATATTCTGGTGCTGATCCAGCGCCAGATAAATACCTTCCATTTTTTTGGCATTGTTATCATCCATCAATAAACGGACTTTTACGCCACGGTCTGCTGCCTGAATGAGGGCATGCAAGGCCAATGCACCAATACGGTCATTGTCCCAAATGTAGTATTGGAGGTCCAGACTACGTTCAGCTTTATTAATCAGCTGGATACGTGCAGCGAGTGCTTCAAGCGGATCTGGCAGCACGTGATAACCGGTCAGGCCAATATTCTGCCGACGTAAAGGCTCAACAATCTGGGCCAGACTGGTTTGCGAGGTATCCGTTTCAAATGCCATCCGGCTAGGTTGTTCAGTTTGCGGAGGCAGCGTACTGCAAGCAGGAATGCCGAGTACCAGGCTGCAGCTCAGTAAAATGCTGGCTTTATAGCGGTAAGCTTTTGATAAGCCAGAAGGTTTTGAGTGAGCGGAAGCGTGGGGAGCATTTACCATAAACATCAAAGACTGAAAAATTTGGATTGAGTATAATTGCCAGCTATGAAAAGATAAATATAAAGCCACTAATCAGCTCCTCGACTCGACAAGGCAAATCTATGTGGGATACAAGTTCCGTACTTTTTTATTTTTATCTAGGCATGGCCATTCTTGCCGTTTGGGCAGTGTATCAGGCCTGGTCGAGTCAGTCGCGTACAGAAACCATTCATCCCTTTAAAGCGTTTTGTCACCTGCTGGCTTTCTATCTGGCCTATTTGCTGATTCCGTTGGTGTTCTTCAGTATTTATGCAGGATGGATAGGCTACTATTCGATTCATGAGTCTATTTTTATTTTCGTGATTAGTGCAGTACTCAGTTATGCACGTTTTATCGAGCCGCATTTGATTCGGGTTGAAACCACGCCTTATCAAATCAATCCTCAACAGAAACTTAAAAAGCCGGTACGGATTGCCCTGATTGCAGATTTACATATTGGTCTGTTTTCCGGACATGAACGTCAGTTAAGACAGATTGTGCATAAGCTGAATCATCTGAAACCGGACTTGGTGGTGGTCGCAGGGGACTGGACCTATGAACCTGAAAATAAACTGGCACAGGAGCTGGCGGTCTTGAAAGAAATTCATGCGCCAGTATATTCGGTGACAGGAAATCATGATGAACAGTATCCTGGCCCGCCTATTCAGGAATTGCTTCGTTATGCGCTGGAAGTGAATCAGGTTATGGACATTGAAGGGCAGATTGTCGAGTTTGACGAATTTCGTCTGTTAGGCGTAGGAGATCTTTGGGCTGGAAAAACCGATATGCGCGCAATGCCGGATCTGCCTCAAGACAAACCTTGGGTGATTCTGTCACATAATCCAGATACCGTGGATATGGTGCCGAAATTGCCAACACGACCACTGATGCTTTCTGGGCATACGCATGGCGGACAGGTCGAGTTACCTTGGCTGACGGATTATGTGATGAAAAAGGTCTCCATTCTGGGCCATAAAAAAGGTCTATACCGGCATGAACATGCAGATGTATTTGTGACTGTGGGAACGGGTATGGTGGGCGTGCCATTTCGTTTTCGCGTACCACCAACCATTGATATTATCGAATTGGTATAAAAAAGGATTCATTTAATGCTGCTAAAGCAGCAACCAGAGCACAATAATAATCAGTAAAATAACGGCTGCGGTGATCCAGATTTTCTTTTCAATCTCACGGCCGGGTACGCGTTTGCCGACTTGCTGTGCAGCTACCTCAGTATCTTTGGCGATGCTCAGGTTGGGATGATCTGGAACTTCCAAAGGTGTAGTTACCACTGGAATATTTTCATCTGCATCATCAGTGAACCGTGGGCCAATATTGCCTTTATTGTCTCGATTCAGCGCCAGATCATGTTCACGGACAATTTCATTAATGACCTGTATCGCCTGTGATTCATCTAAAGCTGTATGCGTCCGGATATAGCGAATGGCTTCCAGTTTTTTATCATCCTCTAGCAGAATCACAATATCTACCAGCTGTTCTTGAGTAAGTTGCTCAATAAGATCCTGCATCACTCTGCCTCATTCTCTGGCTTTATTTATTTGATTGTTCCCGAAATATCCGCAAAGAAGTAGCAAGTTTTTGTTGCGAAATCATAAAAAAACCAGCATGAACTGCTGGCTTTGATTGAGATAACTTAATCTGTCAAGATCCTTAGATCTGATTGTTTACATCATCATTTTTAGTTTCACGGATCAGCAAGAATGCAAGCAATGACAGGATAGAAGCTGCTGTGAGGTAATAACCTACTGCAGACAAGCCATAAGTTGTTGCCAGTTTTGTTGCAATCAATGGCGCGAAAGATGCACCAAAAATACCTGCCAGGTTAAAGGTCAGGGCAGAACCGGTATAACGTACTGAAGTCGGGAAGATTTCAGACAATACGGTACCAATCGGGCCATAAGTTAGACCCATGATCGCTAGGCCGATACATAAGAAGAAGAACACCACCAGCGTACTGCCTGATTCAAGCATATCGGCAAAGAAGATACCGAAAATAGCAGAGACCACACATACTGCGATTGAAGTTGTCTTACGACCGAATTTTTCTGCAAGAACTGCTGAAAGTGGAATGAACGCGGCAAAGCACAGAGTTGCAACTAACTGTAGCTGAAGGAATTCTTCACGTGTATAGCCAAGCTGTTTGGTACCCCATTGTAACGCGAATACAGTCGTCAGGTAGAACACTACGAATGTACAGATCGCAGCGATGGTACCCAATACCAGCATTTTAGAATGCTTTTTGAATACTTCGAAAAAGGGTACATTCACTTCTTTCTGCTTTTTCAACACGTTCTGGAATGCAGGAGTTTCATGCAATTTCAAGCGAATCCATAACCCCATAATCACCAGTAGGGCACTAGAGATAAATGGAATACGCCAGCCCCATTGCATGAACTCTGCTTCAGACATGAATGCGCCAAGGGTCAAGAATGAGCCTGTTGCCAGAATGAAGCCAATTGGTGCACCAAGTTGCGGGAACATACCATACCAGGCACGTTTGCCTTCTGGCGCATTTTCAGTTGCCAATAGAACCGCACCTGACCATTCACCACCCAAACCAAGGCCCTGGCCTAAACGACAAAGAGCCAGCAATAATGGCGCAGCAATACCGATTTGTGCATAAGTTGGCAATAAACCAATGGCAACGGTAGAAAGACCCATGGTCAACAAGGCCGCGACCAGTGTCGCTTTACGTCCGATCCGGTCTCCCAGATGACCAAAGAGTGCAGCACCGATTGGACGGGCAATAAAGGCAATCGCAAAGGTTGCCAGCGACTGAATAGTCGCAGTCATAGGATCTGTACTTGTAGGGAAGAACAGATAAGGGAAAATGATAACGGCAGCTGTGGCATAAATATAGAAATCGAAGAACTCGATTGTAGTGCCCACTAAACTTGCTGTTAAAACACGAAATTTTGAATTGGTTGCTGTAGTTTCTGTTACAGCGATAGAATCTGAAGACGCCATGAATAACCTTACACTTACTAAAAATAAAAAATTTAGTTTTAAAAGCGTAATCTTTTTAAAAAAGGCGTAATTTTTTAAAAAAACAACTGCAATCTTCTCGTTTCAACTCGCTCAGGGTCACTGAAATGGAGAAATGAGATGATTAAATCACGTAAAGATAGATAGACAGAAAATGTGATCCTGCGCCTATCAATACAAAAATGTGCCAGATAGCGTGGGTATATCTTACTCTTTTTAAAGCGTAAAACAATGCACCTACGGTGTATGCTAAGCCACCAATGATCAGAAAGGTTAAAGATTGAGCACTTAAGTACTGCTGCATATCGTCCATAACCAGTAGTGCAAGCCATCCCATGACCAGATAAGCGACTAAAGAAAGTTTCTGGAAACGGTTGATGAAAATGAACTTGAATAGTGTTCCAAGTACAGCAATCACCCATAAGGCAATCAGTAAATACTGGGCTTTGGCTGTTGGAATCGCAATCGATAGAAACGGGGTATAGGTACCTGCAATCAGGTAGTAAATTGCCGTATGATCAACTTTTTTGTAAAAATAGCGTCGGTCAGCAGCAGTAGACATATGGTAGAGCATCGAAGCGGAAAACAGCAGAATCATGCTGAAAGCATAGACCCAAAGGCCAATCCATTGTCCGGTACTCAAATAAGAGCCTTTAATAATCAATAAAATACCGGTAATCAAAGCCAGCGCAGCACCGAGGCCATGACTAGTGTAATTAATCCGTTCCTCATTGTGATCATAATCTGGAACGAGGGGAGCATTCTGCATGATTGTCATTCTTTTTAAATATACACTTGTATAATAATTCAATTTTGCTTTTAAGTTAAGAACAATTAAACTTGATCAGCAATTCATATCAGGTTTTTCTTATGTCGACATCGACTTCTCTCTCGGTTCAGGAACAACAATTCTTGGAGGCTTTTCAGCAAGCTTTTGAAACTGATCATTTTGATCGTCTGATCTTGAGTCAGTATAAAGGTGAACTTGAACAATTGGAAAAAATGACCTTTAGAGTCATTTCGCTCAATGAGCAGAAAGTCTTGAGCTGTGTCTATCGATACAAGACTCAGGATGTCACCAAAAACTATCCTTTGAATGAAGCCTTGGCTCAAATAACGGAATTATTGGCCTGTTGCAAGCAAGCTAACCTGTTTACCGATCAGGAAGAATTACAGCTGAAGAAAAATAAGAAAAAGGCCATGCTGACACGAAGTAAAGCTAAACCAGTTTCTACAAAGGCAAAAGCCGAACAAGGCCATGACCGGATCAAGCAGCGTTATGTCGATCAGGACAGTGTATTCCTACAGCATTTAGGAATTACCGATCAGCAAGGCCAGATCATTCCGAGCATGGCACGTAAGTGGAAACAGATTAATAAATTTGTCGAGATTTTCTCAGGCGCACTGGCACAAATCCAGTCACAGGAACGAGGATTACGTATCGTCGATTTCGGTTCAGGTAAGGGATATTTAACCTGCGCGCTGTATGACTATATGCAAAAACATGGTCGGACGCCCTATGTCACCGGCGTAGAGCTGAATCCGAAAATGGTCGAATTCTGTCAGAGTGTCGCGCAGCAATCCGGTTTTAATCAATTGGATTTCTTCCAGGGTGATGTGCGTACCTATGAACCGGAACGTCTGGATGTGATGATCGCTCTGCATGCCTGTGATGTGGCGACTGATTTTGCGATCCATAGCGGTATACGCCTGAATGCACAGATCATCATGTGTGCTCCATGTTGTCATAAAGAGTTAAGACCGCAATTACAGAGTCCGAAAGTGCTGTCGCCAATGTTGCAGTTTGGCATTCACGCTGGGCAGCAAGCCGAAATGCTAACGGATACCATTCGTGCCTTATTGCTGAAGGCTTATGGTTATGAAACCAAGGTCTTTGAATTTGTGGCCCTAGAACACACCAGTAAAAATAAAATGATTCTGGCGACCAAACGTAAGGATTATGAACAGCCCGATCAGGCTGTTCTCGCCCAGATTCAGGCATTGAAAGAGATGTATGGGATTCAAAAACATTCACTGGAATTGTTATTGAATGACCAGTGGGATCAGCAGGGAATTGGTTCTAAATGCTAGATGATAAAAATCTTAAAATCGTGTCAGGCAGCTGGGATGATTTAGCCCAAGACGCCAGAGTAATACGTGAAGCCGTTTTTATTCAGGAACAGCAAATTGCTCCTGAAGATGAATGGGATGCGGAGGATGCAATCTCTACGCATTTTGTGGCTTATTTACAGGATCAAGCCGTGGCGACTGCACGCTTATTAAAGAATCACAGTATTGGTCGCGTAGCTGTATTACAGTCGGCACGTGGTACGGGCATCGGCTACAAGACCATGCGGGCTGTAATTGATCAGGCCAAGGCAGAGCAACGTAAATTCGTAAAGCTTTCTTCACAGGTACATGCGATTGGCTTTTATCAGAACTTGGGTTTTGACGTGCGGGGTGAAGAATATCTGGATTGCGGCATTCCACATATAGATATGTATCTCAGCTTAAAAGACTAAAAAAATAAAAAAGCGAGGAAAACCTCGCTTTTTTAAATTTGATCTTGGAACTGTCTAGTGACCATGAGCCGTATTTTCGTCATGGCTAGCACTGTCCATCTGTGCATGTTCTTCAGCAGACATATTATGCTCCTCCGCGCTCATCTCATGAGTCTGATGAGATGAAGAGGTAGCCTGACGAGCTTCACGGTCAGCCTGTGCTTTGGCTAAAGCTTCTGGAGACATTGCAGGTGCATTCTTAAATGCATGCTGCTGGGTATTTTCTTTCTTTTGCTGGCTTGGCATGTAGTCTGGTTCATTGCTGACCGCAAGCCAAAAAAACAACATGAATAATCCACCTAAAATACAGAAGATAATCAGTGCTTTCCAACCCCAAGGTGATTTTTCAGGTGAACTGTGATCAGTCATATGCATGTACCCATCGTGAATGTCTAACTCATGTAACTTTATAACATAAATTGTCTGGAAAGCGGATCAAAATCTGTCATTGATTGAATGCAATAGACTTCGAGAGTTTATCGCGTCGAAATAAAAAAAGAGGAGTCAAGCTCACTGCTGTCCCATAGTTCGCTTTAAATAAAAAAACCTGA
>NZ_DDLD01000037.1:0-21095 GCF_002339435.1 Acinetobacter sp. UBA2581
ACTTATTTCAGGACGGGACATATTTAAAAAATAAAAAAGCCCCCAAATGAGGGCTTTTTTATTAGGCTTTTACCTGTAGTTTTTGATGCCATAACCACAAGATTAGACAGAGTACACTGATCGCCACACAGAAGCTGATCACGGCAAAGCCTAAGCCAAAGTGATCAGCCAGATAACCTACCGCGATAATCGGCACAATCGTGCCCAAATAGCCTGTAAACAGGTAAGTCGACATCACGGCTGCACGGTTTTGTAAGGTTGTGATCGCATGAATCACACCGAATGCGCCCATTAAGGCAAAACCATGTCCAATCCCGAATAGGATATCACTGGCAAAGAATAAGATACTTGCTTTAAGGGTCATACAGAGTGCAAGACTAACTAAGCTCACCAGCATAATCATCAAGCCAATATTCAGACATTTTTTTGCAGGAACAGCTTTAGCAAAGAACTGCACCACAGCAGAAATCAGCAAAATGCAGGTAATGGCAGTACCGCTGACCAAAGGACCATGCCAGGGCAAGATATCCTGCACAAAAGACGGTGACAGTGAAGCAAATAAACTGAAAGCAGCAAAGGCATTAAATGCAGTTAACCCCACAATCATGAACACAGCATGATACTGAGGTTCAGGACGCAGTAATTTCGGTGCAATACTAAAAGGTTGGTGTTCAAAAGCAGGTGTTTTTAGCCAGAATAATCCGACAAAACACAGCACTGCCCCCAAAATAATAGGAAGGTAGGGAGTAACTAAAGGGGTTTGAGAAAACTGCGCAATTACCCCACCCACAAACGGCCCCAAACCAAAACCTATGGCCGTCAGAATCGATACCAGCTGCGGTGCAAGCTGCTTATGAGACTCTGGAATGGTTTGCATCATGCCCAGCATTGCTGAAGTGGTCATCAGACCTGAAGCAATGCCAATAATAAAACGGCCCACCGACAAAATCAGCGCATTCTCGGCAAAGACTGAAATGACCAAGCCAATGCTAATAAATACCAAGCCAATTTGCAGGGTTCTTAGGAAACCAATCGTGTTGCTGGTACGTCCCAGGAATAACAAGGTACCCAGGCAGCCAAACATATAAGCGACAAAAATATAGGTAATCTGGCTTGGGGATAAATGCCAAATCTGTTGATAAATGGGGTAAAGCGGACTTGCCAGTGCTGTGCCGATGGTACCCATAATCAATGCAAGACTGACCATGGCGAAAGGTCGCCATGAGATATTTTCTGTCATGTAGCTGCCGTAAAAGTTTCACCACATAAAAAAATGATGTGGAAGAAAGAAGAGAATGGGTGGCAGTGTATCGGTTAGATGAAAAAGCGGTCAATTATCTTGCTGTAAAGAAAACAAAAAAATGTTGAGCCAAACAATTAGCCATAACGCTTTAATAATTTTAAAAACTCAGCCAGTTCTTCTTCATTGACCGTAGCTTCTCCAATGACATGCTCTCTTAAATGGGTCTTGATCAATTCATTCATCAAACCGTTTATGGCACCTTTAATGGCTGCAACCTGTTGTAAGACCTGAATACAGCCTGTCTCAGGATTCAGGAGAGACTGCTCTACGGCGTTCATCTGGCCTTGCAAGCGCCGTACCCGGTTTAATATTTTTTTATCATCATGTACATGACTCACCACAAATTTCCAAAAATAAATATACTAGGGGGGAGTATTAATAACAGTTTCCTTTTATGCAAAAACATACCGCCAATTCGCACAGCCATCAATTTGATGAAGGTAATCCACTCGCACAGAAAAAGATTCTGTCTGCCACGATTCTGACCGCCGTCATGATGGTGCTGGAAGTATTAGGGGGATGGATCTTCCAGTCAATGGCTTTGCTTGCCGATGGCTGGCATATGGGCTCGCATGTGTTGGCCTTGGGGCTGGCTTACTTTGCCTATAAAGCGGCCCGCCATTATGCGAATGATCTACGTTTTAATATGGGTACTTGGCGGATTGAAATTCTGGCCAGTTATAGCAGTGCGATTTTATTGCTCGTAGTAGCCGGATTTATGGCGATTCATTCGGTAGAACGCCTATTTTCGCCAGTTCAGATTCATTATAACGAAGCCATTCCAATCGCGATTTTAGGGCTACTGATTAACCTGGCCTGTGCCTGGTTGCTGCATGATGATGGGCACCATCACCATGATCATCATCACGGAAATTCCCATCACGAGCATGATAATAATCATGGTCATCATGACTTGAACCATAAAGCAGCCTTTCTGCATGTGGTAGCTGATGCTGTGACTTCCGTTCTGGCGATTATTGCTCTATTTGCCGGAAAATATATGGGCTGGGATTTTCTCGATGCAGTACTGGGACTTGTCGGCTCAGTCCTGATTGCACGCTGGGCGATTGGCCTGCTAAAGCAAAGTGCCAAGACTTTACTGGATGCCGATATGGATGCCCCAGTGGTCGAAGAAATACGTGAAGTCATTGCTGAATATGGAAGTGATCTACACTTAACTGATCTGCATGTATCGAGGGTCGGTAAAGGTAAATTTTCCTGTTTTGTTGCCGTTCAAACGGGAATCCCTATTAGTGCTGATCAAATCCGTGAAGCGATCTCTATTCATGAAGAAATCGTGCATATCTCGGTGGAAATCAATCAGCATTAAAGGGTCAATGTTCCACGTGAAACATAATTGATTGAGTAATTTGATTTTAAAATCACGCTACATAAAATAGTCAGAATTTTCTTTGTAAAAAGACTAAAATCGGAACACATTTAACTTGGACCTGAGCAGGACATTCATGCAAATAAGAAATATGCTGCTGGCTTTGACCCTATTCCCTGGCCTCAGCTTTGCCAATGTGGATACGGTTAAAGCCAATCTGGCAAAAAACAGTCCCAACCTGAAAATTGAAAATATTCAGCCTACCGAAATGAAAGGAATCTATAGCGGTTCCATGCAGGGACAGATTGTCTATCTGAATGAAGATGCCCAGCATCTCCTAGCCGGTTCAATGTTTCGGATCCAGGACCAGCATAATCTGACTCAGGATTTATTACTCAAACAAAACAGTGTCGACTGGAAAAAGTTACCGCTTCAGGATGCAATTAAATCAGTCAGAGGGACAGGAAAACGTCAGCTTGCCATCTTTTCTGACCCAAATTGCCCGTATTGTAAACAACTTGAAGTAGAGCTGAAAAAACTTAAAGATGTCACCATTTATACCTTCATCCTGCCTTTAAAACAGCAGTCAATTGCGCCATCTAAACAAGTTTATTGTGAAAAAAATCCGACTCAAGCTTGGGAAGACCTAATTGGTCAAGGTATACAGCCTAAATCGAAAAAGAGCTGTGCCAACCCGATTGAACATAATAAACAGCTGGCACAATCACTCGGTGTAAATGGCACACCAGCAATTATATTCTCGAATGGTTTTAAGGTTATGGGCGCTCAGCCAGCAGAACAGATTGAACAAGGCTTCAAAGAATTCGGCCTGTAAAATTCTGACCATGATCAGCAAATAAAAAAAGAGCACCTATCTAGGCGCTCTTTTTTTTATGAAAGAAACTTATTCCAAGCAGAGCTTAGATCCGTTTACGTTTAGTCACCATATTGTAGATAAACAAGATGACTATGGCACCGATCACTGAAGCAATGAAGCCTGCGGCAGAATCTTGGGAGTACAAGCCCAGCATACGTCCGGCAAAGGTCGCAACCAGTGAACCGGCAATCCCCAGCAGGGTCGTAACAATGAATCCAGCCTTGTCATCACCAGGATGAATTGCGCGTGCAACCAGACCCGCAATAAAACCCACTACAATTGCAACGATAATTGACCACATCAGCATACTCCTTGTTATCATGTCTTTGTTTTTACATCAGGTTTATCTTGCGGCAAGAAAAGCCCTGAAAAAAGTCATGTCCTGCAACGGGCTGTTGCGTTTTTGTTTGCTGTGTTACTGAAATGATTCAAGAAATAAAAAAAGTGGCACGAAGCCACTTCTTTTAAACCGGTTCTTAAAGACCGATTTCACCAATAAATGGAATATGACGGTATTTTTGATCATAGTCCAGGCCATAACCGACAATGAACTTGTCTTCGACTTCAAAGCCCAGGAATTTTACTTCCAGCTCGATTTCACGACGTGAAGGTTTGCTCACCAAAGTGCACAGTTCAATTGAATTTGGCTGACGGGTTTGCAGGATTTCCAGGACTTTGCTTAAGGTATTACCTGAGTCGATAATATCTTCAACCACCAGCACATCTTTACCACGGATTTCACCGTCCAGATCTTTCAGGATTTTGACATCACGTCTCGAAATCGTACCGCCGCCGTAGCTGGATACAGTCATGAAGTCGAGTTCATGTGGCTTGGTAATGGCACGACACAAGTCTGCCATGAAAATCACTGAACCGCGTAACAAACCGATAAGTACAAGCTCTTTGTCACTATTGGCATAGTGTGCATCGATTTTAGCACCAAGCTCTTTGACTTTAGCTTGAATTTCTTCAGCGGAAATCATTACGCTCATTTGAACGGTCATGGGTAGATACCTAAAAAATAAAAATAGCAAAATAAAAAAGGTGTTGACCTGCAACACCTGAATTGCAGCAATTTTAATACATCCTTGCTTGAGATGCACCTGTTTTACTTGCTGTAAATGTAATCAATTTTCGGGCTGCTGTGAATCTCTCTTCAGCGCAAAGGCACAGACGGCGACGATTGCAGCCAAAATGATCCTGCGCTGACGCGATTTATTGGGCCTTGACATAGACAGCCTGTCCATAGACATAAGTTGCTGCAATATTACGGTCATCTCCCAGCATGGTCAGTGCAAAAAAGGTGTCTTCAATATTTTTAGCTCTGCTCTGACGCAGTTGTTGTAAAGCGGTGGCATTGAGATCCAGCACCACAAAGTCCGCTTCTTTGCCCACATTGAAATTCCCCAAGCGGTCATCCAGACTTAAGGCTTTCGCACCACCCAGGGTCGCATGATATAGTGACTCAAAAGCCGAAAGTTTTTCTCCTTGTAGTTGTTGCACTTTATAAGCTTCATTTAAGGTTTGCAGTTGGTTAAAGGAGGTTCCTGCCCCGATATCGGTACCCAAGCCGACTTTCACGCCTTTATCCCAAGCTTTCTTCAGCGGAAACAAACCGCTACCCAGGAACAGGTTTGAGGTTGGGCAGAAGGCAATCGCAGAGTCGGTTTGATGCATGCAATCCCACTCCCCTTCCTCCAGATGCACACAATGCGCAAATACGGATTTAGCACCGGTCAGCCCATAATGATGATAGACATCCAGATAGCCTTCACGTTCCGGAAAGAGTTCTTTTACCCAGGCAATCTCGTTTTTATTTTCACTGAGATGAGTATGGACATAGACATCTGGATATTCAGCTTTTAACTGGCCTGCTTTTTCTAGTTGTTCAGGGGTTGAGGTCGGAGCAAAACGGGGCGTAATCGCATAAAGATTACGTCCCTTACCATGCCATTTCTCAATCAGGGCTTTAGAATCGCTATAGGCAGATTCTGCGGTATCGGTTAGGGCTTCAGGTGCATGGCGGTCCATCAGCACTTTACCGGCAATCAGACGCATATTCTGTGCTGTAGCCGCTTCGAATAGCGCTTCTACCGAAGCTGGATGAACGGTACAGAACACCAAAGCTGTGGTTGTGCCATTCTTCAGCAATTCCTGAATAAAAAACTGTGCCATTTTCTGGCTATACGCCGGATCCTGAAACTGGATCTCAGTCGGGAAGGTGTAGGTATTTAACCATTCCAGCAGCTGTTCACCATAGGCACCGACCATTTCGGTTTGCGGGAAATGGATGTGAGTATCGATCATACCCGGAATGATGAGCTGTTCAGGATAATGAGTCACATGCAGACCTTCAGGAAGCTGCTGCTGACCTTCCTGCCAGGAACCAAACCACTGGATTATTCCATTTTTTATGATGAGTAAACCATCTTCTATATAACGCACTTGGTCGTGAATTTCACGTGCTTGGGCAACCGTATTCTTGATATCCAGGAAGCGACCGCGTATTGCCGTCGTTGCAATGATAGAAGACATTTAAAACCTGCGCTTTTTGATTTTTTCGATTGATTGTAGCTGAAAAAATTAGCATGTTTATATGAACATTCATATTTAACCATGCGTATTTTTTATGAGATCAGACAATCACGAATAATTTCAACAGAGCGTGCGTATGCAGCTGAGCTTATAGACAAATAAAAAAGCCTGCATCTGCAGGCTTTTTTACGATTAGCTTTACAGCGTAGTTTCGTTATGTTTCTTGCTATGACGAATCGACAAAATCGCAGTCACCGTCAAGACAATCACAATAAAGCTCAGTGAAATCCAGATCGGCATATGGAATACATCCAGCATCAGCATCTTAAAGCCAATAAAGACCAGAATCAAACCTAGGCCATAAGGCAGATAATGCATTTTTGAGGCTGCACCTGAGAGCAGGAAGAACATTGCACGCAGGCCTAAAATTGCCATCAGGTTCGCAGTAAGCACAATGAAGGGGTCGGTGGTGACAGCAAAAATAGCAGGAATAGAATCGACTGCGAAGATCACATCAGAGGCTTCGACCAGAATCAGCACCAAGAATAACGGCGTTGCCCAAAGCAAACCATTTTGACGGACAAAGAATTTATCGCCCTGAAGTTGCGGGGTGATACGCATATGTTTACGTAGCCATTTCAGAATGGCCATATCTTCAATATTGCTGTCTTCTTCATGCTGACCACGCAGGAATTTGAAGCCGGTATACACGAGGAAAGCACCGAAGAGATACAGAATCCAGGAGAATTCCTGTACAAACCAGGCACCAATAAAAATAAAGATTGTTCTGAGCACAATTGCACCCAGTACACCATATAACAGCAATTTACGTTGTAGCGCTGGTGGAATAGCAAAGGCGGCAAAGATCATCAGCCAGACAAAGACATTATCAATTGCCAAGGATTTTTCCAGCAGATAACCGGCAAAGTATTCCATGACCTTGGTATTGGCAATTGCCGCACCTGCAGTCTGCTCCAGATACAGCCATAATCCACCACCAAATAAAGTCGCGACACTGACCCAGGCGATACTCCAGTAGGCAGCGGTACGGACTTTTACTTCCTGACCATGCTGATGTTTAAAGCCGACAAAATCGATCACCAGCATGACGGCGACAATTGCGAAAAAGACAAGATACAGCCAGAGCGTACCAATTGTTTCCATGTGAATTCTCCACATCGGACAACTGGCCATAAAAAAACCTTGACCAGCTGCCAGATGAAAAACATCTATAACAACATGATCAAGGTCTTGCCTACATCTTTGTGCTCTACTGGAGGAGATCCAGTCGCATTTCAAGATGCTCAGATACCGACTTTTTGAAAAGTGTAATGACGATATTCTGACACGTTCAAAAACTGAAATTTCATTCTTAAACGTTTGGAGGAGGCTACTCCCCTTGTTCAAACTCAATTCTGTTTGAGCAATTGCTCAATATCAGATGAGCATGACAGATTTTGTGCATAATCACAAATTATTTTACAAAAAGCAGCGTTTAATCAGCAGCTTTGGGCAGAAAGTCCAAACGCTGAACCAAATAAAGACTAAGCAGAAATCCAAGGATCGCCAGCCCTGCGCCTACCCAGCCAATGCTCGATAGTCCAATCTGAAGCGTGACTATACTGCCAAGCAAAGCTCCTCCGCCAATACCGACATTATACAGGCCTGAATAAATGGCCATGGCAACATCGGTGGCATCTGCAGCCAGGTTCAGGGTTTTGGATTGTAGAGCCAAACTGAAACCAATGATGCTCAAACCCCACAGCAGAGATAAGCCAGAGAGGCCTGTGACTGTGCTCGACAGTGGTAATAACAGCAGCATGGAAATAACCAGTCCAAAAGTAAAAGCAGGAATAGTCATTTTTGGGAACCGCGCAGCAAAACGGCCAAACAGATAGGAGCCCAGGAATCCTGCCCCGCCATAAACCAGAAGTAAAGTTGTGGTCTGGGCTGAATCAAAGTGGGCGATATTCAGGGAAAACGGTTCAATATAGCTATAAGCGGTAAACTGCGCCGTAATCACCAGAATAGTGAGGGCAAAAACTAGCATCAGGCTGGGACGTTTGATCAGGCTTTTTAAGCTGCTGAGGGAGCCTGAATTGACACTTGGAAGCAATGGCAAGGTTTTGGCCAGAATCAGGCAAATGATCAATGCAAGACATGCAATCAAGGCAAAACTGTTACGCCAGCCATATGCCTCACCAATCATCCGGCCAAATGGAATACCGAGCACCATCGCCATCGCTGTTCCTGTGGCCAATAAACCGAGTGCCTGAAACTCTTTACCTTTCGGTGCGACCCGAACCGCAAGTGATGCGGTAATCGACCAGAACAAGGCATGCGCAATGGCAATCCCTACCCGGCTGAGTACCAGCGTGCTAAAACTCCAGGCAAAATAGGACAGCACATGACTTAAAATAAAGACCGCAAAGACCAGCATCAGTAGAAAACGCCGTTCTATGGCTTTGGTAAGCAGCATGATCGGAAGGGAAAGTAAGGCCACAATCCAGGCATAAATCGTCAGCATGATGCCGGCCTGAGTGGCGGACATGGCAAAGCTTTGCCCGATTCCACTCAGTAATGCCACAGGAATAAATTCGGTAGTGTTAAAAATAAAAGCCGCACAGGCTAAAGCGATGACACCAATCCATTGCTTGGTGACGGAAGAAGCGGAAGATGAGTCAGACATACGAAGTTGCATGCAAAAAGATGCTGCATTCTAATCCTGTCTTTCTCAATTAGGGAGTAGGTAAAATTAAATTTTTGGGGTGATATGTGATCACTCAAACCGCATCACCCTCAATCAGGCAAAATAGAGAAATAAAAAGTTATCAATATTTGAAAAAAATCACAGGAAATGATGAAAGAAAATAAAAAATTTCATCCAATATTAAAAATTTAACAATAATTCATATCATTTCTTTAAGAAGATGTTTTAAATTAAATAAACCAATAATTTTATTAAGGGATCAGCCTTCAGTATGGACATTCAACATCAAGATTCAAAACGCGGCGGTGTATTTTTTATGGAGGAAGATGGTCGACGTCTTGCTGAAATTACATATCAGTGGCAAGAAGCATCGACCATCGTGGCTGATCATACTTGGGTAGATAATTCCTTACGCGGCCAAGGCGTAGCACGCAAAATGCTGGATGTGCTGGTCGACTTTGCCCGCAAGAATAGCTTAAAAATTATTCCCCAGTGTTCCTATGTAGATGTCATGTTTAAACGTGATCGCAGCCTACAAGATGTTGCAGCTGCTATTTAGCAATTGAATTAAACTTATCCAAGATAGAGATATGTTGTAATTTGCCCTTAAGTGCAGGTACAGAAATATGCTGCAGCAGGTTATATACGCCATAACCTGCCATCAGGCCTATGCTGTTCCATAACACTTCTTCATATTTGCCTAACAACGTAAGTATTCCCATCATCAGGCTTATGCTGATATAAAAAAACATACGACGGCGAACAAACTGTAAAATCGTCCAGCCTATAAAAACTGAACTGAGCAGAATGTTGGTTTCGGTCGTCAAGGTCAGTTCATTCAGCATAATCAAAAGCATAAAACATATACACAACAACGCTACAGTGAAAATCAGATCTTTTAACATCAGGTTTCACTCCTTCATTATTATTGCTATATATCTGAAATCATTGATTTCCTCTCAGGAAGTAATTGTTAGAAGTTTTCTTTGGAAAAGCAAACCTAAAATAATGTAAGCAAAAACGGATATTTGCTTAAAAAATGATCGACTAAAATTAAAATAATTGATTAAATTATGTTTTTAATTCTTTCTGCAGTGAGATGACCTTATGCTACAGCTTTGCTACGCCAGTGAGCGGATAGAATCTGAACAAGAGTTATTACAGGATCTTAGCGATATATTATCTGTAGCGAGAAAATTTAATAAAGCTCATCAGATTAACGGGGTTTTATATTATTCCCATGGCAAGTTTTTTCAATGTCTGGAAGGTGAAGCAGAGGTGGTAGAAAATCTGTTTCAGAGTATTTGCCGTGATCCACGCCATCATCAGGTGCTTCGCTTTCAGGATGCAACAGTAGAACGTCCACATTTCTCGGAATGGTCGATGAAATATGTTCATAAACATAGTGAAATTTCTTCTTTATTTTCACGTTTTGGTTTAGGCCAGTTTGAACCTCATGCATTGCAACAGGAACAGTTGAGTGGATTCCTGGAGCTGCTCTATCGTCTGGATGAAAATCAGGCCAATCTTGCTTCTCCTCAAGGTTATAAACAGCGTGGTTATATTCCCTATTTTTAATTGACGCTAAAAAATAAAAAAGTCCGCTATGCGGACTTTTTTTTGTTGTCGATAATGATTTAAGTCATTTCAATCATGACCTTTTTGGCAAATTCTAGCTGGTTGTCATCTACATCGACCATGATGATATTGGCTGGAGAATAAAACTGGGCAGTGAGCAAGGCACTCATGCCAATCGGGCCGGCACCGACAATCGCCACATTATCCCCCGGTTTGACCTGACCATATTGCACACCAATTTCATGGGAGGTCGGCAAAATATCGGAAAGAAAGACCGCAACATCTTCATTCAAACCTTCTGGTAAATGATAGAGAGAAGTATCGGCAAATGGAGTTCGGACATATTCGGCATGAGTGCCGTCAATCATATAACCCATAATCCAGCCACCCTCGTTTCTACAATGGGCATACAGCTGTTTCTGGCAGTTTTCACAGGTGCCGCAGCGGCTGACACAGGAAATAATCACCTGATCGCCCTTTTTAAAGTTTTGAACTGCGGAAGCGACTTCTTCCACAATACCAATACCTTCATGACCGAGAATCCGGCCATTAAAGCTGCCGGTTTTTTCTTTTGCAACCTCCTCAATTTCGGGGTTTTTACCTTTCTATATCCCGAGGTCAGTACCACAAATGGTGACTTTGCTAAGTTTGATAATGGCATCAGTAGGTTGCAGAATGTGGGGAATGGGACGTTCTTCAAAGCGGATATCATTGGCGCCGTAATAAACCATGGCTTTCATTGTTGTCATGACAGATCTCCTAGGGGAATGAGGGTCTGAACAAGAGGGATAAAGCTATTTTTTGCTGCCTTTACAGCCTGGAAAATCATCAGGAGGGTTAAGGATAAAAGAGGATCGAAATGCTGTTGTTCTTATTGATTGTGCCTAGGGCACTCAAAGACTGCAATGAGTCTTATGTCCAGATTGCAACAAAAGATAATGAAAAGAAAAAAGATAAATTTTAGCTGTTTTAACATTGAAATAAGAAAGTTGATTTGAACTTGGATGAGGGTCTATTTTCTTAAAAAAGATAGAAAGCGAATTTAATTTTTAAAATAAAAAAGCCCGCTATTACGGGCTTTTTTATATAAATTTTTAAGCTTTTAAAGCACTAATCAGTTTTTGATGCAGACCGCCAAAACCACCATTGGACATGATTACCACCGCATCGCCCTCACCTGCTTCAGCCACTACGGTCTGGATAATCTCATCCAGAGTACGTGCGACTACAGCTTTATTTGGCGCAGCATTAATTACCGGTTGCAGATCCCAATCCAGGCCTTCTGGCTGATACCAGATCACCTCATCGGCCAGACGCGCGGAATGTGCTAGGCCATCTTTATGACTGCCCATACGCATGGTATTGGAACGTGGTTCAATAATTGCCCACAGCTTACGTTCACCGAGACGCTTGCGTGCGCCATCAAGGGTGGTATCAATCGCAGTTGGGTGATGGGCAAAGTCATCATAGACTTCAATGCCGCGTACAGTGTCCAGCAGTTCCATACGGCGCTTAACACCGCCAAAGTTGGAGAGTGCTTCACAAGCTGTTTCAATAGAGACACCGACATGCTCAGCAGCAGCAATGGTTGCTAGTGCATTGGCTACACTATGCTGACCCGTCATATTCCATTTCACTTCGCCTTTCACGGTACCGTGTTGCAATACCTTGAAGTGAGAACCATCTTCTGAAAGCTGTTCAGCATAAAGCTCAGATTTCTCATTGGTGTCTAATGAAGTGCGAATAACAGGTGTCCAGCAGCCTTGCTCTAACACTTCATCAATATTTGTTTCAGTAATTGGCGCAATAATGCGGCCTTCACTTGGAATGGTACGCACTAAATGGTGGAACTGTTTCTGGATTGCTGCCAGATCATCAAAGATATCAGCATGGTCAAATTCCAGATTGTTCAGAATCGCAGTTTTAGGATGGTAATGCACGAACTTGGAACGCTTGTCGAAGAAAGCAGAATCGTATTCATCGGCTTCAACACAGAAGTATTTACCGCCACCTAAGCGCGCACTTTCAGAAAAGCCAAGCGGGACACCGCCAATCAGGAAGCCAGGTTCTAAACCGGCCTGATCCAGTACCCATGCCAGCATGGTGGTGGTTGTGGTTTTACCATGCGTACCAGCCACACCTAAAACGTGTTTACCTTGTAGCACATGATCTGCCAGGAACTGCGGGCCTGAAATATAAGGCAGGCCTTCGTTCAGCATATATTCCACGGCATCAATACCGCGTTTCATGGCATTGCCGACAATCACCAGATCCGGATGCGGCTGTAAATGGCTATGGTCATAGCCCTGCATTAAAGTAATGCCTGCATTTTCCAGCTGGGTCGACATCGGTGGATAAACGTTTTGATCCGATCCTGTTACCTTATGGCCCAGATCACGTGCCAGTAATGCCAGTGAACCCATAAAGGTGCCACAAATACCCAAAATATGCAGATGCATCTACTTCACTCCATTTTGCCTGACACATCACTTTGTACTGGTGCTGTTGCCATGATTTATTCGATTTGCAAGCAACGATAGCAAGGCTTTGACTGAAAAGATAGTCAAAGTTCAAGCATTCCTGCGGGATTTTTTAAATCCTGTTTCACAGACAAATTCAGGGAAATTTTCAAGCTTCTGGAATATCTTTTGGCAAAATAAATCGTAAAATAAGCCCGAACTTTTTGCAGAGTGCATGCAGATGCTACCGGCTCTATTTCTTCTGGTGATTGCTAACTGTTTTATGACCTTGGCCTGGTACGGACATCTCAAATTCCTGCCGCATGATGCACCACTGTGGCAGGCGATTTTATTTAGCTGGGCCATTGCCTTATTTGAATATAGCCTGATGATTCCAGCGACCAAATTATTAGCCCAACAGGGATTGGCGGTGGGTCAAATGAAGATTACTCAGGAAGTCGTCACTCTACTGGTCTTTGTTCCCTTTATGATCTTCCTGTTCAAACAGCCGTTTAAACTGGATTATTTATGGGCGGCGCTATGTCTCTGTGGTTGTGTCTATTTTGTATTCCGCAGTTCCTGAAATCATCTACTAGCCACTACTTCCCTATTTTTATTCTAGTTTTTAAGAATCCGCTAAAAAATAAGAAAAATCGAGCCTTGCTTTGACCGTTAAATTTTATGAAGCTGAAAAATCAGTCTATAATATGCCTTCCTATTCAAGCTTGGCTCTCTCGTCGAGATTTATCTTTCTTACTTTAATCTCTGGAAAATTTGCAATGAATGCGGCTGCTGCACAAGATACTCCTCTCGTAGGTATTATCATGGGTTCTCAATCAGATTGGGCAACTCTCGAACACACTGCCAAAATGCTCAAGCAACTTGGTGTCCCATTTGAAGCCGAAGTCGTTTCCGCACACCGTACCCCGGACCGTCTGTTTGAATATGCTGAACAAGCGCGTGATCGTGGTATTCAGGTGATTATTGCCGGTGCAGGTGGTGCAGCGCATTTACCAGGTATGTGTGCAGCCAAAACTGATTTGCCAGTACTAGGTGTACCCGTCAAATCTTCGATCTTAAATGGTGTCGATTCATTGCTTTCTATCGTGCAAATGCCAGCGGGTATCGCCGTAGGAACATTGGCGATCGGTCCTGCCGGTGCAACCAATGCAGCCATTATGGCAGCACAGATTTTAGGTTTAACCCGTCCAGAGATCGCAAAAAATGTCGCAGATTTCCGCGCGGCACAAACCGAGAAAGTCGCAAGTAACAATATTCCAGGTCAAATGTAAGTCCAAGCTTAATACGGGATCAAACACAATGGATAAAACCATCGGTATTTTTGGTGGCGGTCAGCTCGGTCGGATGATGGCACAAGCCGCACTACCTCTAAATATTCAATGTACGTTCTTTGAAGCCAATACGGACTGCCCTTCTGCGGCTTTAGGTCCGGTTTTCTCCACCAAAGCTGTAAATGGCTTGCAGGACTTTATCAATAGCGCAGATGTCTTTAGCCTGGAGTTTGAAAATACACCATTGGCTGATATCGATGTTTTAACGCAAAACAAAGATCTGCATCCACCACGTCAGGCTTTAGCCATCGCACAGCATCGTCTGTCTGAAAAAGCCCTATTTGATGAACTGGAAATTCCGGTTGCACCGTATAAAGCGGTAACTTCACTGGAAAGTTTGCAGGCGGCCGTTGCTGAGCTTGGCCTGCCGATCGTGCTAAAAACCTCTCGTGGTGGTTACGATGGTAAAGGTCAGTTTGTTTTACGTTCAGCTGATCAAATTGATCAGGCTTGGGCGGAACTCGGCCTTGCTGGTGAACTGATCGCAGAAAGTTTTGTGACTTTCTCGCGTGAAGTATCCATCATTGCGGTACGTGGTCAAAATGGTGATGTGAAAACCTGGCCATTGGCTGAAAATCATCACCACAACGGCATCCTGTCGCACTCGATTGTTCCGGCACCCAATAGTGCGGATCTGCAACCAGTCGCGCAGGATTACATCACTCGCCTGCTGAATCACTTGGATTATGTGGGTGTATTGACTCTTGAGCTGTTTGTGACAGACAAAGGCCTGTATGCAAACGAGATGGCACCACGTGTGCATAACTCAGGTCACTGGTCGATTGAAGGCGCTGTTTGCTCGCAGTTTGAAAACCATGTTCGTGCGGTCGCAGGTCTGCCACTGGGTTCAACTGAAGTGGTGCGTCCAACCGTGATGGTAAACATTATCGGTCAGCATCCCAAATCTGAAGATGTCCTGGCTTTAGAAGGCGCTCACTTGCATCTATATAACAAGTCAGAGCGTGAAGGTCGCAAGATTGGCCACATTACTTTGATGCCCACAGACAGCGCTCAGCTGACCACTTTATGTCGTCAACTGGCGAAGATTTTGCCAAATCCGCTGGCATTGAGCGAAGATATGACCATCTAAGCTCTAAGCTGCTGATAAAAAAAGCGATCACTTCGGTGATCGCTTTTTTATTTGTCCAGATTCAGGCATGATTGCGCCTCTTTAAAAATCCCTTGCCATTGGGCGGATCATTTTTAAAATCAATTGCTTGTAAACTGATCAATTGAGTATAAATATAATAATTTAATTTGCTGCTATTTTGAGCTGAATTCTAGGTTATTCACTTGTGGGTAAACTTAACATTAAGTTTGAATTTAAAACTGGAAATAGATTTTGAATTTAAATTCATAAAAATAAATTCAAATTTAAAAATGAACTTTGAATTTAAACTTCGCTGCTTAAATTTAAATTCAAAAATATGAATTCAAATTTAAAAGCTGATTAATGAATTTAAAGTTTTGAATTTAAAAATAGGCACTCCTAATAAAAATGAATTCAAAATAGAAATGCTATATACCAGAAGCCTTTGGTTGATTGGAAAGTTCTGATCTAAAGACAAGTTATCCACAATCATTTTTTAAATTCAAAAGTGTTTTCCTGAGTTTTGAATTTAAATTTAAAAATAAGCTTAATTTGAATTTAAAATGAGTTTGTGGATAAGTTTTTAAATTTAAAAGCTACAAAATGAATTCAAAAGTGTAGGAATTATGAATTTAAATTTACGTATTGGCGCTTTAATTTTCATCATGAACTGCTAAGGTAGAAACATAATTCAAAATCTAAATATTTAAGGGTCTTATGCAACGGCTTGCACTTTTTGTTGGTTCTTTGGTTTTAGCTGCTACACAGGCACAGGCAGAACTGATTATTAATGGTCAGCGTGTGACATCAACGGATATGTCTTCTGTGCCGAGCAGTCCGGTCAATTATGCGTCCCAAAATAATTTTCAGAATTGTCTTGCTAATTTGCGCAGTCAGGCGATTGCACAAGGCGTAAGTGGTTCAACCTACGATCGTTATACGCAAAATTTAACACCTGATTATTCTGTGATTGAAAAGTTGAATTATCAGCCTGAGTTTTCGACCCCAATCTGGGATTATCTGTCCGGACTGGTGGATGAAGAACGTGTACAGCTGGGTCGACAAAAACTGCAGCAACATCGTGAGGTATTAAACCGGATTAGCGCAGCCTATGGAGTGCCGGCGGAAACGATCGTAGCCGTATGGGGTGTAGAAAGTAATTTTGGAGATATTTCCGGAAAATATCCTTTATTACAGGCCTTAGGTACTTTGAGTTGTGAAGGTCGTCGTCAAAGTTATTTCCGTGGTGAGTTCTTTACCACCATGAAATTGCTGCAACGGGGTGATGTCTATGAAAACCAATTAAAAGGTTCGTGGGCAGGGGCTTTTGGTCATACTCAGTTTATGCCATCGACTTATGATGAGCTGGCGGTTGATTTTGATGGGGATGGTCGTCGTGATTTAGTCGGCAGTATTCCTGATGCACTGGCTTCTACAGCCAATTTCCTGAAAAAACGTGGCTGGCAGACTGGCCAACCCTGGGGCTTTGAAGTAAAAATTCCACAAGGTATGTCTGTTGCAGGCGAAGGCCGACGCAATAAAAAATCACTGAGTAGCTGGATGAACCGTGGTGTGGTGCGTGCTGACGGTACTCCGCTATTACAGGGCAATTTATCAGAATCTTCTCAGGCTGGCTTATTGGCACCTGCAGGCGAAAATGGACCGGTATTTTTAGTCTTTAAAAACTTTGATGCTATTTACAGCTATAACGCAGCAGAAAGTTATGCTTTAGCGATTGCACATTTATCTGACCGCTTACAAGGTAAGGGAAGCATTCGGGCAGCTTGGCCAACCGATGATCCAGGCACGTCACGTGCGGAACGTCGCGAGATCCAGCAATTCCTATTAAACCGTGGCTATGATATTGGTGAGGTAGATGGTCTGATTGGGGATAAAACTCGTCAGGCGATTCGTCAGGAACAAAGCCGTCTGGGTTTAAGCCCGACCGGTCGGGCAGGACAGCAAATCCTGCGTGCATTTAGAAATGAAAATGCCAAACTAATGATGCGTTAGGAAGAATTTAGACATGATCTAAATATAGTTCTTCATCATAAAAAAGGTCTGCAAATATGCAGACCTTTTTTATAACTATATATAGTGAGCTTAAAGCTGCTTTTATACAGAGGTAATCGTACCTAGAACGCGATAACCGGATGCGCCTGTCACAGCCGGCAGATTGCCGCTGAGTTGATTCATAAAACGCATCGCCAGCCAGGCAAAAGCCGTGCCTTCCACCCAAGTCGGATTTAAGCCAAGGTCGGCTGTGGTTTGTACGCTCCAATGATGTTTACGCAAACGCCAGCGTAACTGTTCCAATAAATGTGAATTATAGGCACCACCACCACAAACATAAACTTCACCGGTATCCAGACCGGAACGGTAAATGGCTTTTTTAATCGCACGGGTCGTGAGCTTCATTAAAGTAGCTTGCACATTCTCTGGTGTATCTTCAAGTTCATCATATTGAAGATCATTGCGCCAATCAGCAATCTGTTCATCCAGCCATTCCAGATTAAAGTCTTCGCGGCCGGTACTTTTAGGTGGCTCTTTTGAGAAGAACTCATGTTCCTGTAAACGGTCCAATAAGCTACGGATTGGCGTGCCATAAGCTGCCCAGTTGCCATTTTCATCAAAAGGCTGGCCGGTATAACGCTGACACCAGGCATCCATCAGAATATTGGCAGGCCCAGTATCAAAGCCATAGACCTGATCCGGTTGGCCTGCCGGCAGAATACTCACATTGGCAATGCCGCCCAGATTCAGAATCACACGGTGAATGCTGTCATGCTGGAAAATATCTTGATGGAAAGCGGGGACTAAAGGTGCACCTTGGCCGCCAGCAGCCAGATCGCGACGACGGAAATCGGAAATGACCGGAATCTGGGTGATTTCAGTAATGATATTTGGATCACCAATTTGCAGGGTAAAGCCATGTTCAGGACGATGCCGGATGGTCTGACCATGCGATCCAATTGCCTTAATTTGAGATCGATCTAAATTATTTTCTTCAATCAGCGTATTGATGCCATGACCGATCATCTGTGCCAGTGCGACATCAGCTTTGCCCATGCGGTCGATTTCATTGTCATCTGGCAAAGTCAGTGCCATCAGTTCATCACGAAGATCGGGATCAAAAGGCAAGGTGAGGGTAGCATGAAGCTGAAGTGGATCAAAAGAAGCAGCAACAATATCGACACCATCCATGCTTGTGCCGGTCATTACCCCAATATAGATCGCTGTCATGATTATTCTTAAGCCTGCAATGTGCTGAAAAAGTGTTAGTATATCGCACAAATTGAATAACTGATGTATTTGGATTTTGTGATGTCAAATTTCCTGCCGGCTGAAGAACAACTTGCCCTCATCCAACGAGGCACCCACGAAATTATTTCTGAAGAAGACCTTCTGAAGAAATTAAAGCAGAATCGTCCTTTAAAAATTAAAGCGGGTTTTGACCCAACTGCACCGGATCTGCACCTAGGTCATACAGTTTTAATCAATAAATTAAAAGTATTCCAGGACTTGGGTCATGAAGTGTACTTCCTGATCGGGGATTATACTGCGATGATCGGTGACCCGACGGGTAAGAGCGCAACCCGCCCGCCATTGTCACGCGAACAGGTGCTGGAAAACGCAAAAACCTATCAGGAACAAGTATTTAAAATTCTTGATCCAAACAAAACCAAAGTCGTGTTCAACTCGGAATGGTTTGCACAAAAAACTGCAGCTGACCTGATTCAACTGGCATCACAGCAAACTGTTGCCCGTATGTTAGAGCGTGATGACTTCACCAAGCGTTATAACAACCAGCAACCGATTGCGATTCACGAATTCTTATATCCACTGGTTCAAGGTTATGACTCAATTGCTTTAGAAGCTGACGTGGAGTTAGGGGGTACAGACCAGACCTTTAACCTGTTGATGGGTCGTACCCTGCAAGGCCGTTATAACCAGGAAGCACAGGTGTGTATCACTGTGCCAATTCTTGAAGGTCTGGATGGCGTGAATAAGATGTCTAAATCTTTAGGCAACTATATTGGTGTATTCGATGCACCGGGCGCGATGTACCAGAAAGTATTATCTATGCCAGATTCATTGATTGAGCGTTATTTCGATCTGCTCAGCTTCAAATCTATAGAAGAAATTCAAGGCTTGCTGAAAGAAATCGAAGAAGGCCGTAATCCGCAGGAAGTGAAACGCATTCTTGCCCTGGAACTGGTAGAACGTTTCCACGGTGCTGAAGCTGCCGCTCATGCCCATAAAGGTGCAGGTAATATCATTACTGAAGGTGAACTGCCTGAAGGTACGCCAGAAGTGACTATTTCACGTGGCGAATTTGGTGGTGAGATCTTCATTACTTCAATTTTACGTGAAGCTGGCTTAACCAAAAATGCTGCTCAAGCTAAAGATGCCTTAGGCCGCGGCACTGTGAAAGTGGACTGGAAACCGGTTGATGCGTCTTTTTCTGTGAAAGAGAACGTAACTTTAATTATTCAGGCCAGCAAAAAAGCAATTGCAAAAGTGACCTTCGTTGACTAAGGCTGGTTCTAAGTTATTGAAATAAAAGCAGGCTTCGGCCTGCTTTTATTTTTTAAGTTGTATATGAATTATATAAATATAGAAATTCAAAAAAAACCTTATAAAAACAACATTTAAATTTTTCCATTTGGCTTGCATTTCAGGTTTTTTTTGTATAAGATTTATTCGTCTAGAGATTCCGTGAAAAGCATATCTAGAGGGTAATGATCAATAACAGACAACTCCATAATTGATCAGGTCTCTAAGTAAAGAGGCAAGTTAATATAATGTGAATAACTATAATAATGACATAATGGATCGGGTAAAGATTCAATTCTAAGGAAGAGATTTTGGGAGAGATCTCTTCCTTTTTTATTGGTGTTGTCTGGCTATATGTTCAATCTTCAATAAATTCAAAACAAAGATGGATGAATCAGCTTGGATTAAGGTTAAATCCATGGTGAGATAAATGAATCATCTTTGAATCTCAATCCATCTATAAAAAGAAAGGTAAATAAGGTGTATCAATACCAGACTGAACAGATGTTTGATGAAGACATCGATTTCATTTTGTGTTTTCTCTTCAAATATGAGTCTGCTGAGCGAAAACAAAAAATCTTTTGATCAGGTACAGGCCTTATTTCAGCAATTAGATCTTGCCTCCCACTATTTACTCTTTTCATTAGTCAAAGAACGCCTGCCACGTCGGGCCAAATTATTGTTTGCTGCTGAAGACTATAGTGATAAGAAAGAAGTGATTGAGGAAGTGATGCAGCACTGGATAAAAGATAAATACTCAAATGTGGCTTAATCGATTTTAATCTTCTGCTTATTCTTCTGCGCTTAAGTAAGATTTCTGGATGATCTGAAACCTAGAAAGATCATATCCTTATTTTTGTTCTTTAAAACCGAGTGTTAAGAAAAATCTGTATTCAGCAAGGATTTTGATCTTACAAAAAGCTCTATATATAAGTCGGATAGAAAACAGCAAAATATGTAACCTGATATAAGAAAGTTTCGGAAAATTCTGGATACAGCCCTTAAATTATACGGTCTTATTTAAAAATCACAGTTTTTTGATAGTTATCAGGTCTTAATAAATTTTACTGTTTTAAATTGAATTGCAATGAATACGGCTTTTATTAAAGAAAAACGCTCAAAATTTAGATAAAAAAGCGATTTTTTAACGAAATTCGTAGAAAAAAGATACATACGTGAAAAATATAGTGAATTGGGGGTTGCAATGATTCTGAAATCCTCTAGAATGCACCCATACCGACGAGATAGACGGAAACGAACGAAGCGGATTGCTGAGTTGTTAAGTTTATCGAAGTCCAGCTTCT